>JBCDAS010000105.1:0-12619 GCA_039185235.1 Pseudomonadota bacterium | reverse complement strand
GGGCAAGAATTCCAGCTGCTCAGGACTCGCCCGCACCGCGAAGCGGCCTTTTTTGTGCTCAAGTCCCCAGATCTCCCTTCGGTTTTGATCGAACTCGGCTTTTTGTCGAGCGAGGAAGATCGCAAACGGTTGCAAAGCGAAGACTATGCCGAAGCCATTGCCGAGGCGGTTATTGCCGGGCTAAAATCATGGAAGGCAGCGGCGGATCCGGCATTTACGGCGCCCCGGCGCTAGCGTTTCGTGGCGAAAACGATTAAATCACCGTGGTAGAAATCGCGCTGAGGCGAGCAAGTGAGGACGGCCCATGATCAGGCTTATCGCCGGTCTTTTTAGTTTTTTGAGTATCGGTGCCTTGGGCTCGGTGATCGGGATTGGGGCGCTGGTTCATCTGTATGGCAAGGATCTGCCGAGCCATGACGATCTGGTCAACTACCAGCCCAAAATGCTAAGTCGCGTGTACTCTGGCGAAGGCGTGGTAATCGCGGAGTTTGCCACTGAGAAGCGGATTTTCGCGCCGATCGACGAGATCCCATCTTTGGTGAAAAACGCCTTCATCTCGGCGGAAGATAAGAATTTCTACAAACATCCCGGCATCGATGCGCTTGGGATTGCCAAGGCGATGACGCGCTACGCGATGGGCAAGGCGCGGGGGCAGAATGTGCGGCTCTCAGGCGCATCGACGATCTCGCAGCAGGTGATGAAGAACTTCCTGGTCGGCAATGCGCGAAGCTTCGAGCGCAAGATCAAAGAGGGTATCTTGGCAGTCCGCTTGGATGGAGCGCTCTCGAAAGATCATATCCTCGAGCTCTACCTAAACGAGATTTTCCTCGGCGCGCGCTCCTATGGAATCATGGCGGCTGCTCAGAATTACTTCGGTAAGCCGATGGAGGAACTCACACCCTCGGAAGCGGCCTATCTCGCAGCTCTTCCAAAGGCGCCTTCAACCTATCATCCGATCAAAAACAAGCCTCGCGCGGTTGCACGCCGAAACTATGTACTGGAGGAGATGGCGCAAAACGGTCATCTCAGCCGAGCGGAGGCCGAGGCGGCGAAGGCTGAAGACCTGATCACTCTCGTGGGCACGGATGGCCCCGATGTCTTGGCCGCAGCGGAGCCTGACTTCTTCACCAGCGAAGTGCGACGTCAAATGGTCGCTGAGGTTGGAGAAACCGCGCTCTTTCAAGGTGGCCTGACGATCCGTGCGACCATTGATCCGGAACTGCAGAAGTTTGCGGCGGAGACCTTGCGGCAAGGGCTGGAGGAGTATGATCGCGGGCAGGGGATTTATCACGGCCCGATCACTCAAATAGCCGATCTGAAGACCGAGACTTGGGCTTTGCAACTCGAGGCTGTGAAGGCACCGCGGGATGTCCAGGGTTGGTATCCGGCGGTTGTGCTGGAGAGCGCAACCAAGACTGCGAAGATCGGCATCGAGATGCCAGATGGTCCGGTGGTCGAGACGCTCTCGCGCGCCCGGCAGGACTGGGTGAAGGGCCATGTCCGCAGCGGCGAGCGGTTGCCATCCCGAACGGCCTCTGATCTCTGGCAGTCCGGCGATGTCATCTTGGTCTCGAAAGGCGAGTTCTGGGAGTTGCGCCAAATTCCCGAAGTTCAGGGCGGGTTTGTGGCAATGGACCCTCATACAGGCAGGGTACTCGCTCTGCAGGGGGGATTTTCTTACCAGAACAGCGTTTTTAACCGAGCGACACAGGCGCTGCGCCAGCCTGGCTCTGCTTTCAAACCTTTTGTCTATGCCGCAGCGCTTGACGCCGGCTATTCGCCCGCGACCATTGTGTTGGATGCGCCGATTGTCGTTAGGGCGATTGGTCAAGACGCATGGCGGCCAAAGAACTCTTCGGGCAAGTTTTATGGACCGACAACATTGCGCACGGGGCTGGTGTTGTCGCGAAACCTGATGACCGTTCGGATCGCTCAGCAGATTGGGATGGATCGCATCGCAGATTATGCCGAGCGGTTCGGCGTCTACAAGAACATGCCTCATCACTTGAGCTATGCGCTGGGTGCGGGTGAGACCACACTCTACGACATGGTGGCCGCTTACGGCATGTTTGCCAACGGGGGCAAACAAGTCCGGCCAACCGTCGTTGATCGGATCCAGGACCGCCACGGAAAGACCCTGTTTCGCCATGACCCCCGCTCTTGCAAAGGATGTCTGGCAAACGGCTCTGGCGCTGCGCGGGAGCCGGTGCTCTATGATACGCGCTCTCAGATCATGAGCTCCTTTACCGCGCAGCAGCTGGTCTCGATGCTCCAAGGCGTGGTCCTGCGTGGAACAGCTGCGCGAACCGTGGGTGATCTGGGCTTCCCGCTGGCGGGGAAGACAGGGACCACGAATGAGAGCCGGGATGCCTGGTTCGTCGGTTTCTCGCCCAACATGGTTGCGGGCTGCTATATCGGTTTCGACCAACCCCGATCGCTCGGTCGGCGGGCTTATGGTGGCACGCTTTGCGGCCCAGTTTTCAAACGATTCATGGCTGCTGCTATGGAGACCCGTCCCGCGGGCGAGTTCAAAGGCGGTGGCGAGGGTGACCTGATCATGGTCAAACTGGACCGCGACACCGGGGAGCGCTTGCCAGATGATGAGACCGGCGAACACGTGATTGTCGAGTTCTTCGAACCCGGTACTGAACCACCACTCTATGGCGGGATATATCTCGCTGGGGATGATGAACTCTTTGGCACAATCGCGCGGTCGGATCTGCCTTTCGCAGATTTGGGAGATGAGGACGACGACCAATCCTTCAGCCTCTTCGAACCCACGGCGGGCGACGTGGAAGAAACCTCCGCACGGCCATCCCCGCCGCAACCCCCGGCGGAGGATGATGTTGATATCGGAACCGGCGGGTTGTACTGACCCTCCTCCGATCCAACTCTGACCCCCGAGGACCGTCATGAAGGCCGAAACCGAATCCGTGATTGCAGAGATCGAGAAGTCACTCGAACTCTTGCGTCAGCGCCTGGGCTGGGAGACGGCGGAGCACCGGCTGGAGGAGATGAACGCCCGGGCTGAGGATCCAGATCTCTGGAACGATCCTGCCAAAGCTCAGAAAGTTATGCGCGAGCGCCAGAAACTGGCCGATGGCGTGGAAGGCTACAAAACCCTCGCACAAGCGCTCGAAGACAATCGCGAGCTGATTGAATTGGGAGAAATGGAAGACGACGACGAGGTCGTCGCCGAGGCGGAAGATGCTCTCCTCGCTGTCAAGGAAGAAGCTGCAGACAAAGAGATCGAAGCGCTTTTATCCGGTGAGGCCGATGGCAACGATGCTTTCATCGAGGTCCACTCGGGGGCAGGCGGGACCGAGAGCTGCGATTGGGCATCCATGCTCGCTCGGATGTATATCCGCTGGGCTGAGGCGCGCGGCTTTAAAGTTGATCTTCAATCAGAGACCGCCGGTGAAGAGGCCGGGATCAAGTCCGCGACCTATCAGATCAAGGGCGATAACGCGTTTGGCTGGCTCAAGACCGAGAGCGGTGTGCACCGGTTGGTCCGAATCTCGCCTTATGACAGTGCCGCTAGGCGACATACGTCGTTCTCATCGGTTTGGGTCTATCCGGTGGTAGACGACTCGATTGAGATCGATATCAACCCCTCGGATCTGCGGATCGACACTTACCGGTCTTCAGGTGCGGGCGGTCAGCATGTGAACACGACTGACTCTGCAGTCAGGATCACCCATATCCCGACCAATATCGTGGTCACGAGTTCTGAGAAGTCTCAGCACCAAAACCGCGAGATTGCGATGAATGCGTTGAAGTCGCGGCTCTATGATTTGGAGATGAAGAAGCGCACTCAGGCCATCCAGGACGCCCATGATGCAAAGTCGGATATCGGCTGGGGCCACCAGATCCGCTCTTACGTCTTGCAGCCCTATCAGATGGTCAAGGATCTGCGAACGGGGGTTGAAACCTCTGACAGCCAAGGGGTCTTGGACGGCAAACTCGATCCGTTCATGGCGGCGGCGTTGGCGCAAGATGTTTCGGGCAAATCCCGGGCAGAGGCCCTCTCGGAGGACGACCTTTAGACGCGTCACGCAACGGTGACAGGCCGCGATTTGCTTCAGCTTCGCTCTCCCCCCATCTCAAACGAACAGGTTCGATGATGGAGGAAAGGATGTTGAAGACGACCGTACTCGCAACGACGCTGGCAGCACTGGCCGTTGTGACGATCGCCCCACAAGCCGAAGCAATGCGGCGTGGCAGCAACGCGGTGCCGGAGCAACGCCTCAAGCTAAAGGCTGAGATCGCGCAGGCGAAACGGGCTGGCGGCTATGGCAATCCGTTCGAAACCCTCGGCCAGTTACTGCGTGGTGAGGACACGGGCACCGCGATCCAGCCGGTGATCGACGATCCTCGTCCGGGTTTTCTGATCTTACGGGTGAAATAGCACCTCGCCTCTTGACCTTCGGCAGCGTGCGGGCAATCTCCGGCCCATGAGTGATACGTTGGAGACCACGGATCTGAGCGAGGAGGATGCCGGGCGCGAGATTGCCGCTCTGAGCACGCGGATCGCGCAGCTTAACAGTGCATATTTCCAAGCCGATGCGCCGGAAGTTTCCGATAGCGAGTATGACGCGCTCAAGCGTAGATTGATTGCGCTTGAAGCGGCGTTTCCGGCTCTCAGACAAGCGAGCAGTCCAACCGGCAAAGTTGGTGCCGCGCCTGCGGACGGGTTCGGCAAGATCCGCCACAGGGTGCCAATGCTTTCGCTTGGAAATGCGTTCAATGACGAAGATGTGGCGGATTTTCTCGACCGGATCCGGCGGTTCTTGAAGCTTGATGAAGAGCCTGTTGCGATCGTCGCTGAACCCAAGATCGACGGGCTCTCCTTGGCGCTGCGCTACGAGCAAGGGCGTCTGGTTGAAGCCGCCACACGAGGCGATGGCAGTGAAGGCGAGAATGTCACTCAAAACGCGCTTACGATCGCGGACATCCCCGAGCAACTGACGGGAGTGGTGCCGGAGGTCTTCGAGGTTCGAGGCGAGGTCTATATGAGCCACGCCGATTTCGATGCGTTAAACGCCCAGCAGGCCGCCGATGGGGCGAAGACCTTCGCCAATCCGCGCAACGCGGCGGCGGGCAGCTTGCGACAACTCGACCCGACGATCACCGCGAAACGGCCGCTCAAGTTCTTCGCCTATGCTTGGGGCGACGTTAGCGCGTTGCCAGGCGAGACGCAGTTCGATGTGCTGGAGTCGTTCCGCAACTGGGGCTTCGAGGTCAATCCGCTGACAGAGCGCCATGAAACCCTTGAGAGCCTGCTCAGCCATTATTCTCGTATCAATGCAAGCCGCTCGGAGCTTGGTTATGACATCGACGGTGTCGTCTACAAGGTCGACCGGCTCGATTGGCAGGATAGGCTCGGCTTTCGCTCCACCACGCCGCGTTGGGCGGTCGCGCATAAATTCCCGGCCGAGACTGCAGTCACTGTGCTCGAAGCGATCGATATCCAAGTGGGTCGAACTGGTGCACTCTCGCCTGTTGCGCGTTTGCGGCCGGTCACGGTTGGCGGTGTCGTGGTCTCGAACGCAACGCTCCATAACGAGGACTATATCGCCGGTATCGGAGGCGACGGCCAACCGATCCGCGAAGGACGAGATCTGCGCATAGGCGATACGGTCACGATCTACCGCGCGGGGGATGTGATCCCAAAGGTCATGGATGTGGATCTGTCGCTCCGCCCAGACTGGGCTGTGCCTTATGTCTTTCCTACTCATTGCCCGGTGTGTGGCTCGATTGCCGTGCGGGAGGCAGGCGAGGCGGTTCGCCGTTGCACTGGGGAGTTGATTTGCCCTGCCCAAGCTGTGGAACGGCTCAAGCACTTCGTCTCGCGCCAAGCCTTCGACATTGAAGGATTAGGGAGCAAACAGATCGAGGCGTTCTGGGAGCTCGACTGGGTCAAGGAGCCCGCGGATATCTTCACGCTTGAGGCCCGGTTTGGAGCTAGCGGATCAGAAATCCAACGGCTTGCGAAACTGGAAGGCTGGGGGGACAAGTCGGCCACAAACCTTTTCGCGGCCATTGACGAGCGCAGAACGATCGCGCTCGATCGTCTGATCTTTGCACTCGGCATCCGCCATGTGGGCGAGACGACCGCACGTCTTTTAGGCCGGGTTCACGGTTCTTGGCAGGCGCTTGAGGAAACCCTTGTCGCGGCGGCGGATGATCCGACGGCGCGAGAGCGCTTATTGGCAATCGACGGGGTCGGCGACGTCTTGGCCGATGCAGCCATTGCCTTTTTCGCGGAGCCCAAGAATCGCGCCGCTGTCGACCGTCTGCTGGCGCATCTGAGCCCGATGACCATGGAGGCGCCCAAGACGGATGGCAGCCCGGTTGCGGGCAAAACAGTGGTCTTCACCGGCACGTTGGAGCAGATGAGCCGGGCCGAGGCAAAGGCCCGGGCCGAGGCTTTGGGTGCGAAAGTATCAGGCTCTGTCTCAGCCAAAACCGATCTTCTGATCGCTGGACCGGGTGCGGGATCAAAACTGAAGAAAGCAGGTGAGTTGGGAGTTGAGACCCTGACCGAAGCAGAGTGGTTGGATCTTATCAGCACTTGATCCCACCCGATCCCCCGCGCAACCATGCGGATCATGTCCCGACCTGAGATCCTCTTTCCCCTCTTTGCCGATTTGACGAGCTTGCCGGGTGTAGGGGCAAAGACCGCGCAAGCAATGGCGCGTTTGGATCTGCATAAAATCGGGGATCTTCTTTTTCTCCTACCCCATGGCGTGATCGACCGACGTCTGCGCGAGGATCTCTTGCTTGTCGATCCGGGCGAAGTCATCACCTGCCGAGTTCGTGTTCGCGAACACCGGCGCGGTCGGACGGACCGCCAACCCTATCGCGTGGTTGTAGAGGGCGGTGGACAAGCGTTTGAGCTGATTTTCTTTCATGCCAAACCCGATTGGATCGACCGGCTTTTGCCGATTGGGGCAACCCGTGTGATCTCGGGCAAGGCGGAGCTCTTCGACGGGCGGCTCCAGATCCCGCATCCAGATTTCGTCCTGACCGAGGCGGAGGCGGCGGATCTGCCACCCTTTGAACCGGTTTATCCATTGACCCAAGGGGTGACGCAGAAGCTGATGCGCAAGGCTGTGCAGGGGGCGTTGGATACGCGGCCCGCTCTGCCAGAGTGGCAACGCACTGACACGCTGCGCGAGTTCGCCTGGCCGGACTGGGCGACAGCGCTGAGCAGGCTTCACGACCCGGCCGATATGGCAACCTTGGCTCCTGGATCACCCGCACGGGCGCGCTTGGCCTATGACGAACTCTTGTCGCACCAACTGGCGCTGGGCCTTATGCGTGCCAAGATGCGTCGTGGGGCAGGGCGTGTCACTCAGAGCACCGGGGTGCTGACTGGTGCCGCAAGAACAGCTTTTGGATTTCCCCCAACCGGGGCACAAGCACGCGCGATCGAGGAGATTACGGCGGATATGGCTGCTAACACCCGGATGCTCCGTCTCCTGCAGGGCGATGTCGGGGCCGGCAAGACTTGGGTCGCGATGATCGCCATGTTGACTGCGGTCGAGGCGGGTGGACAGGCCGCTTTAATGGCGCCGACCGAGATCCTCGCGCGTCAGCATGCGGCAGGTCTTGGTCGGGTTGCAGACGAGATTGGTGTGTCATTGGAAATCCTTACCGGAAGGGACACCGGGGCGGAGCGGCGCCGGAAGCTCGCGGCGATTGCTGATGGATCGGCACAACTGATCCTGGGTACCCATGCGCTCTTCCAACGCGAAGTCGTGTTCTCGGACCTGCGGCTCGCGGTGATTGATGAGCAGCACCGTTTTGGCGTCCGCCAGCGCATGGAGCTGGCCGCCAAAGCTCCAGCGGGTGCCGATCTCCTGGTTATGACGGCGACGCCGATCCCACGGACCCTTGCGCTGACCGGGTATGGCGACCTGGACTTCTCAGTTCTTGATGAGAAGCCGCCTGGCCGCCAACCGATCGAGACCCGGCTGATCTCGCGTGAGCGATATGACGAGGTTGTCGCCCGGCTGGCTGCCGCAATGTCTCAGGGCGCGCGGGCTTACTGGGTCTGCCCGATGGTCGAGGAGAGCGAAGCCGCGCAAAAAGTCGCCGCGGAAGACCGTCATCGGGATCTCACCCAGCGTCTGGGAGCGGAGAGGGTCACTCTCGTTCATGGCCAAATGCCGCCAGAAGAGAAGGACCGCGCCATGGGCGCATTCCAATCCGGCGATGTGCAGCTGTTGGTGGCAACCACAGTGATTGAAGTCGGTGTCGATGTGCCCGAAGCGACGATCATGGTGATCGAACAGGCAGAGGCGTTCGGGCTTTCCCAGCTTCATCAGCTGCGCGGGCGGGTCGGGCGCGGAGCTGGGCGGTCGTCTTGTCTCTTGCTCTATGATCCTCCTTTGGGAGAGACCGCCCGGGCGCGCCTCGAGATCATGCGCGCGACAGAAGATGGATTCCGCATCGCTGAGGAAGATCTGCGCATTCGCGGGCCGGGAGACTTTATTGGAACCGCGCAATCCGGGGCGCCAATGTTCCGGATTGCGGATCTCGACAAGGACCGTGCGCTGATGGAACGCGCTCGGACTGAGACGCGACTGATCCTACATGAGGATCCCGATCTGACCTCCGAACGCGGTAAAGCCCTGAAAACGCTTCTTTATCTGATGGGGCGGGACGCATCGGTTCGTTTGATATCAGCAGCTTAGATCAATTTGTTCTCAAATGTTTCGAAAATGTTCTTGATTTAGACCGGAACATGTGGTGAACTTATGGGCGTTGAAAGACAGGAGCCCGTGATGACCCAGATCGTTAAAGCCAAGAAGTTTATCGCCGCAGCCCCCAAGGAAGCGATGACTGATGTACTGGGTCTCGTTGGTTTGTGCGTCATGATTTTCGCTGGCTTTGCGGCCCCTGCCTTTTTCTGAGTTCGCCTGCGGACCGACGGTCCGGATCATATCAACGGTTGCCCCCCGTTTGTCCCTCGTGATCCGGTTTGTGCCTCACCCGTTCGGAACGCCACTTCATCCGCCCGCGCCTCCTCGGAGCCGGGCGGATTTTTTTTATTCCCGCTCCCGGGCTGCCGCGACTGCTGAATAGCTGGAGACGCCATAAGGCACCAGATAGGTCAGCAAGGCTTTGATCCAGTCGATGCCGGTTCCGGCCAGAACCACATCCCCTTGATTGATCACCAAGAGCTGTCTGGCGTCAGGGCCAATGGGACAGTTTAGATCGATTTTATAGGAGAGGGTTGCTGGCACGTCGTAGCCACCAAGGAGTGAAGATGAGACAGAAACCCGGAACCAAGCAGGGCCACGGCGGAAAGTCGTCAAAGACAGTCGCCGTGCCATACGCAAGCTGTATCCAGCGGAAGAGAAGATCCGGATCGTCCTGGACGGCCTGAAGGGGGAGGACAATGAGACCTTGTCGATCACTACAATCACCGACGATACCATGAGTGCCTGCGAAACCTCACACCGGCCGATGTCTGCTTCGGGCGCGGCCAGACCATTCTGAAACAACGAGAATGAATCAAGCGAAAGATCATCGAAATCCGGCGCTTGCTTCACTGCAAATCCGTCGCATAATCAAACCAACAAGATGAGCCACGCCCTCTCTTAATTCAGGCAGCCATCTGTCCCAAAATACCTGACGACGGAAACCCATAAGGTCAGAGCTGCGCCCCAGTTCCTCCTCGAGCGATCAGACGTGGAGTGCGTCGAGATCTATGTCAACCTCGCCCGTGGGCGACGGCGAGCGGCGGCGTGAAGCGCTGGCTCGGAAATTGTGACGATCTTGAGAGCTAATCTGTGACTTGCCGGCGGATTAAGGTGTGACTTAAAACGGCAAAATCCTCTGCTTTAGATCCGGCTTTCTCCGCGGCCTCTTCCCAGGCTCCACCGCAACCCGCTCCTTGTGAAACCCCTTGGCAATCACCACAACACGGCGACCGGCCGTTGTGTTGACGATCTTAGAACAGCGGCGCCCGGGTGGGGCACCGCATCTAGGACAAGCGACGGTGAGAGGATCAAAGACCATTCCGCCGCTCTCTGATCCAATCGAGGATTTCGAAGGCTTTCAGTGAAGCGCCCATTCCAGCCAGGACGAAGAAAGAGCAAAGCCCGAGATCGATCATGATCCTTTTTCCGAGAGGATGCGTTCGAAAGCTTCGATATCGGCGTCGAAGGTGTTTCGAGCTTGATCAATGAATGATTGGAAGCCGTCACGTCCGTTGAAGACTACGGCGAGTTGTGTGACGAATTGACGAGTTCCGTCTTCGTTTTTTGGGCCGAGAACGTTGAATATCCAAAAATCGTCACCGTGTAGATGCATAGCTCTGTGTTCGAGCTTAGTGGAATAGAGAGGCGCTAGCATGAAGCCATCTGAGGAAGCGCGCTCTTCAAACAAGATCCACTGTTCGCAAGTGTCTTTAGCCCATGTACATTTGCGATCGTCCATCATCGTCTCCTTTTTCCTAAATAAAACAAGGGAGAAAGCCCCGGCTTTCTTCCCGCTGCTTCTTTAAGAAGTGGGGATTTAGGGGAAAGAATTTTCGGCGAAAGACTGTCTTCTTTGTTGGGGGAAACCTTTAGGGGGAACCGACAAAGAAACAGTCTCTTCGTCTAAAATTCTTAGGGGATAAGGGGCAAGGCCCCTTAAATTCCCCTGCGGAGTTTCAAACGGCTCACGAGTCTGTTATGTAGGCGACAGGGGTCCAGCATTATCAATGCATTAGACGCAAGGTCTCACGTCTCGACTGACCGGGGCAGGGGCCATTGATGCTTGATCAATTTGAGAACCTGATAGGACCGCTTGCCTTCGGCTTGGTATTGGCCGGGGTAGCGGGTATATTGAGAACACACCGGGGTCAGTCAAACCAACGTAGCACGTCACTGAAAGGGGACGTCATGACAGACCCGCAAGTGGATTTTCACAAGCTCGATCTCCTCAACAAGTCTGAGACGCGCGTACATCGCCAGATCCTCGACCATATCCAGAAGCAAGACCACCGACATCTACAGGTGTTCCCGCAAGTCGCCGTTACAGCTGTGATCGATGTGAAGTCTCAAGACAGCCGGAAGAAGCTAGCTGCGTTCAATAAGATCATGGCGAAGCGTTTCGACTTCGTCATCGCGGACAGGTCCGCGAATGCGGTCATGGCCATAGAGTACAACGGCTCGGGCCATTACCGGAACAAATGGAAGAAGCGTGACCAGATCAAATCTGCGGCGTGCAAGCTGGCCGGTTTGCCGCTCCTCGTCATCGAGGCGCCAGACACCTTCGAAGATGTTCGGGCGGAGTTCGAGAGGATCGTCAGGAGCGATCAGGATCGCGAGATTGACGCTGTGCGTTAACTGTCGGCTCGCGCCCCCAAGGGCGCGTTCTGGGGCCGGGCTCATATCCCTCAACGCGTCCGGTCTGGATCTTCTCCGATGCGTCTAGTACGGCGAAAGAGACACCGCAGATAGCGAGCATTCCTAGCGCAAGCGATACAGGAGCAAGCCATAGCGCAAAAAGACCAGCGTATATGTTTCCTCCGCTGTAAAGCTCAAAGAGCGGTGGTGTCTTATCTTTGATAGCCATATCGAGAACTACGATACTGACGCTTACAATTTGCACTACGCTGGAGATCGCGAAGGTAGTCAGTATGATACGGGTGCCTTGATACATGTTAGCCTCAAATCGATTTCAACGCTCGCTGATCGATTGGCTTTGCATAGGTTGGATGCTTCAAATCGGCGTGCAATCACAAAATTTCTGGGGCGTTTTGGGTTAAAAGAAAGTTTCAGAATGTTGCGATATTGCAACATCGCCCAGAATACTAATTATGTTAAGTAATAAATCATTCCGAAAATGCTTTCCTAAACTGAGCGTACTCTTTGGTCGTCATTTCCGCTTTGATTTCAATGCCCTGTTCGGAGTCCTCGCGTTGACGGATGGCTCCGTGGTCGTAGAGCCAAGCTAAAGCTGCGCCGTTGGAATGGGCCAATGTGAGGGCTACTTGAGCGCTGTCTGGATAGACCTGTGTCTCGATCGCCTCACAGAGTGCCTGGCATCCCTGGCCACTTGCGGCCGAGACTGGAAGTCCTTCGTTGCCTTCGGCATCGCGGATGTCTGCTGCGTTAAGCGGCGAGCTAAGAAGATCGATTTTGTTGAGGACCTCGATTTGCGCGACATCGTCTGGGACGCCGAGAGCATGCAGCACGTCCCGGACATCGGATGCCTCGGCCTCGCTGGTTGGGCTTGAGATGTCCCGGACATGCAAAATCAGATCCGCCTCGAGCACTTCCTCCAAAGTCGCGCGAAATGCGGCAACCAACTCCGTTGGCAAGTCGGAGATGAACCCGACCGTATCGGACAAGATCGCCTTGCGCCCCGATGGCAGCTCGATCTCACGCATCGTTGGATCGAGGGTTGCGAAGAGCATATCCTCGGCCATGACGTCAGCTTGGGTTAATTGATTGAACAAAGTGGATTTTCCAGCGTTTGTGTAGCCGACCAGAACGACCACCGGAAAAGGTGCTTTCTTTCGCGCTTTGCGATGCAAGGTCCGCGTTTGAACGGTTTTGCCGAGTTGGCGGCGCAGCCGGGTGATTTTTTCGTCGATCATCCGACGGTCCGACTC
>JBCDAS010000104.1:0-12664 GCA_039185235.1 Pseudomonadota bacterium | reverse complement strand
TCTCGAGAATACGCGCTCGACCCGGACCAATGCGGTGATGCGCTGGATGTGCTGGAATATGCAGTACCACACGGCGCATCATGCTTTTCCATCGGTGCCGTTCCATCGCCTGAAGGAGTTGAATAGGGAGATGACAGATGGAGCTGGGACACCGCCCCATGCGATGGGGTATATCGAGTTCCAGATTGCGCTGATTGGGAAACTGATGGGGGGTAAGACGGAAGCTGATTATCCCTATGACGAGGTTTGGATTACGCCTGCAGGCGGGCGTGTGCCCCTCGACTGATCCCCTCCCCGCGCCTCCCAGGCACGGCTGATCGGGATGGCCAATGATCCGCATGCCCACCCGCCCCGGCGCGGGGAGGGGATCAGTCGGTTTCGGCCTTTTGGGCCAAGTGGATGCAGCGCGCCGCGCCGGGGTGGGTGGGTCGCGATGACGCGTGAAGCTGTCGCTGCGTTTGCCTGGGAGGCGCGGCGCGCTTTTAGCGCAAGGTTACAGGTCTTGGGATATTGGCAAGGCACTCAGCCGGGCCTTTGTTCTGGATCCGCACAGGCTCGGTGATCTCCAGCCCCCAATCCGCCATCCAGAGTGCGGGCATGATATGCAACGTCATATTGGGCTCGAGCGCCGTCTCATCCTCGGGTCGGATCGAGAAGCTGCGCTCGCCCCAATCGGGAGGATAGCTCAGCCCGATTGGATAGCCGAGCCGGCCCTCGCGCTTGATCTTATGTCTGGCCAGGACCGCGTAGAACGCCCTTGCGACATCGCCCGCCGTCCTGCCGGGCTGTGCTGCATCTATCGCCGCGGCGAGGCCCTCTAGGGCCGCCTCTTCCGCGGCCCGCAGCTCTCTGGGCGGCTTGCCCAGATAGAGGGTCCGCGAGCAGGGCGCGTGATAGCGCCTGTAGCAGCCCGCGATCTCGAAAAACGTGCCTGCGCCGGTCTGAAACGGCTTGTCATCCCAGGTCAGATGGGCCGCGCTGGCATCTTTGCCAGTGGGCATCAGCGGGCAAATCGCCGGGTAGTCGCCACCGAACCAGATCCCATCCTCCTCAGCGCCTTCGATCCCAACCTTGTAGATCGCTGCCGCCACGTCATTTTTACGCAGACCCGGCGCCACCATTTCGCGGATGGTCTGATGCATGCGCTCGACGATCCGCGCGGCCCGGCGCATGAAGGTGAGCTCAGCCGGGGATTTGACGGCGCGTTGCCAATTGATCAGCGCGGTTTGATCGGAGATCTTTGCCTCGGGCAAGGCGGCGGTCAGCACCGCATGGGCTTTGGCGGAGTAGTAGTAGTTCTCCATCTCGACGCCGAGGCTAAGGCCGCCCCAGCCGCGCTCTTGGATCAGCCTGGCGAGATGGTCCATTGGATGGCGTTCGGTCGACATGACGTAGTTGTCGGGGTAGCCAATGATGTCGCTCTCGGCGATGAAACAGGTTCGAAGCGCGCCCATCGCGTCCATTTGGCGGCCCCAGAACACCGGATCGCCCTGGGGGCCGATCAGAACCCCTTGATGGACATAAAAGCTCCACCCGTCATAGCCGGTGAGCCAGGCCATGTTCGAGGGGTCGCAGGTGAAGAGGAGGTCAATGCCCGCGCGCTCCATGGCGCCGCGGGTCTTGGCCAGCCGCTCGGCATATTCGGCGCGGGAGAACGGGGTCTCGATCCCGGCGGGCATCAGCGGAAGCTCTGGGCAAGCGCGTCGGCGGCGCGGGTGAGAAGCACGCTGTCGACCCCGACCGCGATGAAGTCATAGCCGATCTCGAAATACCGATCGGCGATGGGCTTATCGACCGCCAGCGTGCCAATGGGTTTGCCCGCGGCTTGGCAGCGCTGGGCGGCTTCGGCGATGGTGGCCTGGACGTCCTGATGCTGGATGTCGCCGAGATGACCCATGGAGGCGGCGAGATCGGCGGGGCCTATGAACAGCGCATCGATGCCCTCGACGGCGGCGATCTCCTCGATCCGGTCGACCGCGTCGCGGGTTTCGATCTGGACCACGACGGCAATCTGCGCGGCGGCGTTTTGTTGGTAGCCGGGCACGCGGCCGTAGTGGCTGGCACGGCTGCCGCCCGCCACCCCGCGCACGCCTTCGGGCGGATAGCGGGTGGCGGCGACGGCGGCCTGGGCTTCCTCGGCCGATTGCACGAAGGGGATGATCAGCGACTGGATGCCGATATCGAGCACCCGTTTGATCAGCACCGTATCATTCCAGGCCGGACGGCAGAGCACGGGCGCGGGGCCCACGGCCAGGGCCTGGGCCTGGGCGAGCACCTGGGGCAGATCATTGGGCGCGTGCTCCATATCGATCAGCACCCAATCGAACCCAGCATGGGCCAAGATCTCGGCGCCCACGGGGCTGGAGAGCGCGCTCCACATACCAATCTGGCGGGTCCGCGCGGTCAGTGCTGCTTTGAACGTGTTTACCGGATGATCCATTTTACCCCCTCTTGACCGGTCTTCTTGTTTGCGGGAAGAGGGTGGCCCAAGGCGAGGCGAATTCCTAGCGGCGAATTCCGAGCCTCGCGCGCAGCGAAGTAGTGCGGAGCGTCGAATGCGTCCCTGGCAGGCCTATCTCCTCTGTTTCATCGGGGTCTGTGGCCATGCCTCCAGCGAGTTTGTCGCGCGGCTGGCCGACACGCCAGGGCCTGAGTTCACGGTTTGGCGGTTTCTGATCGGGGGCAGTTGTTTGGTGATCCTCAGCCAGCTGTGGCCTGGGGCCAGCAATCTGTGGGAGCCGTTGAAGAAGGACGGGGTGCGGATTGTGATCCTCTCCTGCCTTGGGATGACGTTGGGCCAGCTCTTCTTCCATTGGGGGCTCGACTTCACGTCGGTCGTTCAAGTGGCGACCATGGTCACGACCATGCCGATCTTTGTGGTTTTCGTGGACTGGCTGGTGAATGGCACGCCGGTGACCAAGCCGAAACTGGTGAGCGGGATCGGCGCCTTTCTGGGAGTGGCGTTCTTGCTGTCGAACTCGGTCGAAGGGGCGGCTTTCCAAGTCGGCAATCTCGACGATCTGATCGGGACGCTGATGGCGATGTTCTGTGGGTTGCTGGGCGCGATCTATCTGGTTCTCGCCCGGCCCCTGGTGCAGGAATATGGCCCGGTCCGGATGACGACCTATAGCTTCGCGATTGGGTTCTTCTTCCTCTATTTCGTCGTTGGATCCTTCTGGGGGGTCTGGGTCAATCCGCTCTCGCTGGTCGAGAAGGAGCCGCACCAGATCGCAGGGATCATCACCATCGGGGTCTGGAATACCTGCATTGGATTCGCGGTCTGGCTGGCCGGTCTTGCCGCAGCCCCCGACAGTCAGCGGGCGAACTACATCTTCTTCCTCAAGCCCGTGATCGCGGCCTTCCTGGCCGTGGCGATCCTGGGCGACACGCTGAGCGTTTTGCAGATTCTGGCAATCCTCGCGATCTGTTTTTGCGTGCTGCTTGAATACGTTTGGACCTCGCGCAACGCCAAGGCAGCGGCCGCTTGAGGGCGAAAAACAGCCGCGAGCTTTTGCCGCGCCGCACAATATTTGCCAAGATTGCTCGTAACTTAGGCAACTTTGGTGAAAACTGCGCCAAACTCGTTGACAGATAAAACTTTCCCGTTGGTAATGCGGCTATGACTCGATGGCGCGGGGGCGTCAGTCAGGTGTCATCGAACAAGCAAAACGATTCCTGGGAGGGAACCTTATGAAATTCAAATTCCTTGCAAAGCTTGGCATGGTTGCTGCGGGCGCTGCGCTGATGCTCGGCACGTCGGCCGGCGAGGCTGATGCGAAGAAAGTGCGTTGGAAGATGCACGCGGCCTTTGGTCAAAACGTGGCTGTGATCGGCCCGCCGCCCCACCGGATTGCTGAATCGGTAGGCCGGATGTCGGATGGCGACTTTGACATCAAAGTCTTCGAGCCCGGCGCGTTGGCCGGTGGCTATGCCTATTATGATCCAATCAGCCAAGGCGCGTTCGAGGCAGCCTTTGGGACGCCAGGCGCGAACCAGGGTAAGAACTCGGCCTATGCGTTCCTGTCGACCTGGCCGTTTGGCCCGGCTGCGCCGGAATTCGTTGCTTGGTTCAAGTATGGCGGCGGCAAGGAGATCGCTGAAGAGCTCTATGCCCGCGACAATATCAAGTACCTGCTTTGCGGCATGATCCCGCCCGAGACCTCCGGCTGGTTCCGCGAGGAGATCACCTCGCTTGACCAACTCAAAGGTCTGAAGATGCGCTTCTTTGGCGTTGGTGCCAAAGTGATGCAGAAGTTCGGCGTGGCGACCCAGCAGCTGGCTGGTGGCGACATCTATCCCGCACTTGAGCTTGGCACGATCGACGCGACCGAGTTCTCGATGCCCGCCATCGACCGCTCCTATGGCTTCTACCAGATCGCGAAGTTTAACTACTTCCCAGGCTGGCACCAGCAGTCGACCTCCAACGAGCTCCTGATCAATATGGACAAGTGGAACGAGCTGCCGGACAACTACAAAGCCATGCTGGAATCGGCCTGTGATGCGTCGATCTCTGAGATGATCGCCGATGGCGAAGCCTCGCAGTTCGAAGCGATGATCGCCAACGAAGCGGATGGCGTTCAGAACAAAGTGTGGCCGGATGCGATCCTGGATCAGCTCCGCGGTGCTTGGGAAGAAGTGTTGGCTGAAGAGCTGGCAGCGAACCCGGATGTTGTGAAGATCTGGGACAGCTACACCAAGTTCCACGAGGGCTACAAAGTCTGGGGTGACCGCGGCTACCTCAAGTAGGCCGTGGGCTCGGGCGGCTGCTTGGCCGCCCTTCAACCCCCTTGCGATGGGCCGGCGCGAATGCGTTTGCGCCGGCCCATCCGCAACCGGGCGATGCGACGCATCTCGGGGCTCTAATCAGGACGGATCATGGATTTTCTCTTACGCACGGCGGGCGCGTTCGACAAAGTATCGCGCGGCATCGGCAAGTTCGCGAGTTGGCTGATCCTGCCGCTCATCCTTTTCATCGTCTTCGACGTGGTCACGCGCAAGATCGACTGGATCAAGGAATACTCGGCTGAGATCACGATTGAGTATGGTTACTCGGTCTCGTTCATCTTGCAGGATCTGCAATGGCACCTGCATGGAGCCTTGTTGCTGCTGACCTTTGGTTTTGGGTACCTCTACAATGCCCATGTTCGGGTGGATATCTTCCGGGAGATGGCGAGCCGCCGACGTCAGGCATGGATCGAAACTCTGGGCCTGCTGATTTTCGCAATCCCGTTCCTGCTGGTGATGATCAAATTCTCTTGGGACATGACGTATGCCTCGTGGACCCAAGGCGAAGGATCTGAGAGCCAGGTCGGCCTTGGCTGGCGCTGGATCATTAAGAGCTTCCTAATCTGGGGCTTCTTGATCGCGCTGCTTGCCAGCGTCGCCACGCTGTTTCGCTGCCTGACATACCTATTCGGCGGCTCGCCAGGATCGGAGCAGGCTGAGAGCGAGCTGCAGTTTTTCACCGATGTGGAGGTTCTGCCAAAGGTGGAACTTGACGAGAATGAAGAGCCGACCGCGGGTAAGAACGGTCCGGCTGGGGGGACTTAAGGCATGCTCGAGTTTTGGGAATGGCTGATCGATGATCACCTCTACGAATTCATCGGCGCCTATATGTTCCTGGCCTTGGCGCTGGCGCTGTTCACCGGTCTGCCGGTGGCCTTTGCGCTGGGTGGGGTGTCGCTGATCTTTGGTCTGATTGCGGTTTGGATTGATGCGGTCGATTTCCAGGTCTTTTTCGCCGTGATCAACCGGATCTGGGGTGGGGACGGCCAATCGGGTGCTGTTCAGAACCCGATCCTGGTCGCGATCCCCTGTTTCGTCTTCATGGGAACGATGCTGGAGAAGTCGCGGGTTGCGGCCGATCTCTTGCACATCCTGCAGATCATGCTGCGCAAGGTGCCGGGTGGCCTGGCGCTCTCGGTTACCGTGATGGGCACGATCATGGCGGCGACCACGGGGATCATCGGCGCCTCGGTGGTCATGATGACGCTCCTGGCGTTGCCGACCATGCTGCAGCGCGGGTATAGCCCGGCTTTGGCGACGGGGACGATCGCGGCTTCGGCGACGCTGGGGATTTTGATCCCGCCCTCGATCATGCTGGTTCTGATGGCCAACCTGTTGGTGGTCTCGGTCGGCAACCTCTTTATCGGGGCGATCCTGCCGGGGTTGGTGCTGTCCGGGCTCTACTTCATGTATATCCTGACGGTTGCCTCGCTGAACCCCTCGGTCGCGCCGCCTATGGATCAAGATGAGATCCAGATGGATCCGTCCAGCAAGTCCAATATCATGATCTTCCTCGGTGCGTCGCTGGTGGCGATCTTCCTGGCCTATGAGGGCGAGGTTCTGGGGCTGAACGAGGATATCAACTGGCCGCTGATGGGCTTTCTCTCGGTCTTTGCCATCGCGATGTGGATGGGCAAGCGCGAGGGCAACACCCTGTTTGGCGGGATCCTGAAGGGCTTCGTGCCGCCGGTCTTCCTGATCGTTCTGGTGCTCGGCTCGATCTTTGCGGGCTGGGCGACACCGACCGAGGCGGCTGGTGTTGGCGCATTCGGCTCGCTGATCCTGGCTTGGGTCAATGGCACGCTGACCTATCAGGTGGTCCGCGAGGTCTGCCACCGCACCGGTCTGACCACGGCGATGATCTTCTTCATCTTCGTCGGTGCGACCGCCTTCTCGACCATCTTCCGCAACGTCTATGGCGAGGACCTGATCATCGAGTTCATCGAATGGCTGCAATTGGGCCCCTGGCCGTTATTGCTGCTGTTGATGTTCGCGGTGTTCCTTCTGGGCTTCTTCTTCGACTTCCTCGAGATCACGCTGATCATCCTGCCGGTGTTTGCCCCGGTGATCCGCGCCATGGCGCCCGAGTTTGCGCCGCATCTTGGGCTGGAGCCGGGGACGAACCAGGCGGCGATACAGTACGTGTCCGACCAGGTCATATATTGGTTCGCCATATTGGTCGCGGTGAACTTACAGACGAGCTTCCTGACACCGCCCTTTGGCTTTGCGCTCTTCTACATGAAGGGGGTCGCGCCAAGCTCGGTGAAGATGCAGGAGATCTATCGCGGCATCATCCCCTTCGTCACCTTGCAGGTGATTGGGATCTTGATCGTGCTCTGGTTCCCGCAATTGGCGCTCTGGCTACCGGCGCTGGTGTTCGGGAAGTAGCACCGCATCACTCGGATGATCAAAGGCCGCGCCGGACCCCCGGCGCGGCCTTTTCCGTATCCAACTCCCAGACTCCATGAAGTTCCACTGGGAACACCCCTACATGTTCGCAGATGTTCTTCTTACGTTCTTTAAATTCAACCGAGTCTCAAAATGGGAGTCCCTAGAATTCCACGATATTCCTTATTTATCCTTGTAATGTAGAATGATTCCCGCTATCAAAGCCTCACGGCACCTGCCGGGGTAAAAACATAAAGCAGGTTCATACAGGCAACCCGGCAGGTGCCGAAGCACACCACGACGTGGCAGCACAATGGAAGAAGCGGGCGGCAGCTGACAGACGCGTATTGAGATCAGCGACGCATCCGAGGGACAGGGCGGGCCAGCACTCCTACTGGTCCGCCTTCTTCGTAACCAGGGGGCCGATCTGGCGGCACGATGATTGACGAAGCGAATGTCGAGCAAGGGTTGGCCAGCTTCTTCATCGGCCATTTCGAGCACAGGCTCGACGATAAGGGCCGCTGCTCTTTGCCAAGTGACTTCCGCGATATTCTGAGAGAACAAAACTCCGAAGGCAGCTTTGTCCTGATCCCGCCCTATGGCGTCAGGCCCTGCCATTTCGCCGTCTCACGCACAGGTCTTGCGCGCATCATCAAGGCGCTGCCCGAGCGGGAATTCGCAAGCCCTGGCGAGTTGGAGGCAACGCGGCGCCATTTCACCACGCGGGCCAAGCTGATCACTTATGAGCCTAATGGCCGGTTCATCCTCGGCCTCGCCCAGCGCGAGGCGTTCCGGCTGCCCAAGGGCGGTGATCTGGTCTTTGCGGGCTATGGCACGACCTTCGAGATCTGGTCGAAGCCCGATTACGAGCAAAATCTGCCCGGACCGGAGGTGGAGCCTGCGCCGATAGATCCATGGGAGCTTTGATATGTCCGAGCCCCATATCCCTGTCCTTTTGCCCGAAGTGATCGCCGCCCTTCAGCCCATCCAGGGCGGTGTGTTTGTTGACGGAACGTTTGGAGCTGGCGGGTATACCACAGCCCTGTTGGCGGCTGGTGCCGCCAAGGTCATTGCGATCGACCGGGATCCGTCTGCGATACGTGAGGGACGCAGCCGGGTCGCCGACCCAAGGCTCTCGCTGGTCGAGGGCCGGTTCTCTGATCTGGATGCGCTTGCGGTCGGAGAAGGGTCGGGCCCGGTGGATGGTGTCGTCCTGGATATCGGCGTCTCCTCCATGCAGCTCGATCAGGCAGAGCGGGGTTTCTCGTTCCTGCGCGATGGGCCGCTGGATATGCGCATGGAGGCCGACGGGCCCAGTGCCGCGGATATCGTCAACGATTGGGATGAAGAGGACATCGCCGATGTTCTTTATCAGTATGGTGAGGAGCGTGCCTCGCGCCGGATCGCCAAGCGCATCGGCGCGGCGCGGCGTGAGTTGGAGATCTCGCGGACGCTTCAGTTGGCCGAGATCGTGGCGGGGGCTTTGCCGCCGGCGCGCAAGGGTCAAGTGCATCCGGCCACGCGGACCTTCCAGGCGCTGAGGATCGCGGTGAATGATGAATTGGGCCAATTGGTGCGCGCTTTGGCGGCGGCCGAGCGGCTGTTGCGGGCCGGTGGTCGGCTGGCGGTTGTGACCTTCCACTCGCTCGAAGACCGGATCGTCAAACGGTATTTCCAACTCGCCAGCGGCAGACGCGGGCAGGGCTCGCGTCATATGCCCGCGCAAGAGGGCCCAGTGCCAAGCTTTGAGCGCCCGGAACGCGCCGTTGTGGCGGGCGAGGTGGAAGTGGCGGTCAACCCCAGATCCCGCTCGGCCCGGTTGCGGGCGGCGACCCGGTCTTCGGCGCCAACCATCGAGCTTGACCCACGGGATCTGGGCCTGCCCCGGATCGCCGGTGGCGCGTTGGGGGTGGCATGAAGTATTTCACGCTGGTTGTCAGCCTGGCCGCGCTGATCGTCGTTGTGGTCTGGGCCTATAATGTGAACTACCAGACCCGCCAGGCCTATCAGCGGCTGGCGGATTTGCGGGCTGAGATCGCCGCCGAGGGAGAGGCTTTGCAGGTCTTGCGCGTCGAGTGGGCTTGGCTGAACAGCCCGGCGCGGTTGCAGGCGCTGGTCGATGCGTATGAAGACGAGCTGCGGCTGACCCATTTGCGGGCCGATCACTTCAGCTATCCGGGCAGCGTGCCGTTCCCGCCGCGCCCGCCCTTGGTGCTGGATCCCGAGGAGCTTTGGCCAATCGCGCCAGAGCTGGCGGCCGCGCCCGAGCTGCCGCTTCTGCCCTTCCCGGTGCCGCGCCCCAGATCAACCGGGTCTGCCCAGTGGGGTGATCAGTGACCGATCTTGTCCGCGGCGCGTCGATGAACCCGAAATCCGGCCGCAGTCGGGCCGAGTGGCGGGTCGTGCTGGTCATGCTCGCCTTTCTGGTCGCCTATCTCGCCGCAGGCGCGCGGATGGGCATGCTGGCGCTGGATGAGCCGGTCGAGCCGCAATTGGTGCGCGGCGGACAGTTGCCGGACCCGGTGCGCGGTGAGATTCTGGACCGCAATGGCACCCTCTTGGCGGGGAACCTGCCGGGCTGGTCGCTCTATGCCGATCCGCGCTTTGTGATCGATGCGCCGGAGACGGCGGAGCAATTGGCCGCGATCCTGGATCTGCCAAAGGAGCATCTGGCGACGCTCCTGACCCGCAAGGCGACGTTCGTCTGGATCAAACGCCCGATCACGCCGCGCCAGCGCCAAGCGGTGCTGGAGCTGGGCAATCCCGGGCTGGCTTTCGCGGCGCGGGAGGTGCGGGTCTATCCCTCGGGCCGTCTCGCCTCGCATCTTCTGGGTGGTGTGCGCACGGCCAATGAGGGTGTGACCTTTGCCGAGTTGGTGGGCAGTGCCGGGATCGAGCACCACCAAAACGCCCGTCTTTCCGACCCCGCGCATCTGGCCGAGCCGTTGGAGCTCTCGATCGACAGCGCGGTTCAGGCCGCTGTCGAAGATGTGCTGAGCACCAGCCTGCGCTATTTCGGTGCCAAAGGCGGTGTGGCGATCGTGATGAAAGTCCAGACCGGCGAGATCTTGGCTATGTCCTCGCTGCCGGATTTCAACCCAAACCAGCCGCGCCAACCCTATAATGGAGAGCCCGCCTATCACCCGCGCTTCAGCCGCGCGGCCCAGGGGCTCTACGAGCTCGGCTCGGTTCTCAAACCGATCACCGCGGCGCTGGCGATCGATGCCGGGCTCTTTGATCCAGAGACCATGATCGACACAAAGACCCCGGTCACTTACGGTCGCAACACGTTCAATGACCATGGCCGGATACGTCCGATGCAATCGGTGACCGAGATCGTGATGCGCTCCTCCAACACGGGTACCATCCGGATGGCCCAAGCCTTGGGTACGCCGCGCTTCAAGGAGGGTTTGGAGAAGTTTGGTTTCTTCGAGCCGGTGCGCGTGGAACTGGCCGAGGCGCGCACCGCGCGGCCGGTTTTCCCAAAGCGTTGGACCGATCTGACCACCATCACGGCAAGCTTTGGGCACGGGATCTCGATCTCGCCGCTGCATTTGGCAAGCGCCTATGCAACGCTTGCCAATCGCGGTCGCTACACGCGCCCGACCTTGATCAAGGGCGGCGAGGGGCCGGGGGATCAGGTGATCTCGCCCCGCACCGCCGGTCAAATGATCCGCATGCTGCGCGAAGTGGTCAGCCGGGGCACGGCTCGGCGGGCCGATGTCCCGGGCTATGAGCTGGGCGGCAAGACCGGCACGGCAGAGAAGACCCGGCGCGAGGGCGGCTATTACGACGACAAAGTGATCTCGAGCTTCGCGGGCATCTTCCCAACCTCGCGGCCGCAATACGCCATCGTTGTCTCGCTGGATGAGCCAACCGACCCCGAAAGCGAAAAGCGCGAGGCGAGCCGCACTGCGGTGCCCACCACGGGCGAGATCCTGCGCCGGGTCGCACCGCTTTTGGGTCTGCAACCAAAGCCTGTTCTGCCCGAGCGCGGCTGGACCCTGCCGGTCGGCCTGCCCGCCGATCTCGACGGGTGAGGCCGGGCTTGGCGGGCGCCCGGACATTCGAGAGCCTGGGCCTGATGGGCCTGACCACGCAAGGGCCCGCGCCCGATGGCAGAACCGAGATCGGCAAGCTCGCCGTCGACAGCCGTCAAGTGAAGCCGGGCGATCTCTTTATCGCGATCCCGGGGACCGAGCGCGATGGCGCCGCGTTCGCGCAATACGCGGTGCGCCAAGGGGCAGCGGCAGTTCTGGCAACAGCGGCGGGGGTTGAGACCGCGCGCAGTGACCTCGGCGATCTGCGGGTGCCGTTCTTTGTCACCGAGACCCCGCGCGCCGCGCTCTCGCGTCTCGCCGCGCGCTACTATGCCCGCCAGCCTGCGGTGATGGCGGCGGTCACAGGGACCAATGGCAAGACCTCGACCGCTCATTTCCTGCGCCAGATCTGGGCCCATGCCGGGCTGCGGGCAGCCGCTTTTGGCACGACCGGCGTTGAGGGGGAGGGGTTCGACGAGCCCCTGTCCCATACCACGCCCGAGCCGATCACGCTGCACGCGCTCCTCGCGCGGTTGGACAAGAAAGGCTGCACCCATGCGGCGATGGAGGCGTCCTCGCACGGATTGGCGCAGCATCGCTTGGATGGGGTCCGGCTGGCAGCGGCGGGTTTCACCAACATCTCTCGCGACCATATGGAGTATCACGCAACCCATGCGGATTATGTCGCGGCGAAGCTAAGACTGTTCGACACTGTCTTGCCCGCCGAGGGCACCATGGTGGTCAACGCGATGGATGCGCAATGGCCAAAGCTTCGCGCCGTGCAGAAGGCGCGCGGGATCGCCATGATCACCGTTGGCACTGGCGGCGATGTGGATCTGCTGGTCTCACAGCAGAGCTTCCGGGGCGATGGGCAGGACGCAACATTCACCTGGAAGGGTGAGGCGCATCGGGTGGCGCTCAATCTGGTCGGTGCGTTCCAGGCAGAGAATGTGGCGATCTCCGCCGGGTTGGCCCTGGCAACGGGGCTTGAGCCCGAGCAGGTCTTTGCCGCTTTGGCGCATCTGAGCGGCGTCAAAGGCCGGATGGAGCTGGCCGCCCGGCGCCAGAACGGCGCTGCGATCTATGTCGACTATTCCCACACGCCGGATGCCTTGGTGACCGCCATCGCCGCACTGCGCCCGCATTGCACGGGCCGTCTGATCACGGTTTTTGGCGCAGGCGGCGATCGTGACCCTGGCAAGCGCCCGATGATGGGCAAAGCGGTTGCCGAGGGCGCCGATCACGCCATCATCACCGACGACAATCCCAGAAGCGAGGATCCCGCATCGATCCGGGCCGCGATCAAAGCGGCCTGTCCCGAGGGTGAGGAGATCGGCGACCGGGCCGAGGCGATCCTGGCCGGGGTCGATGCGCTCCGCGCGCCTGGCGATTGCCTGTTGATCGCGGGCAAAGGCCATGAGCAGGGCCAGATCGTCGGCGCCGAGATCTTG
>JBCDAS010000103.1:0-12702 GCA_039185235.1 Pseudomonadota bacterium | reverse complement strand
TAATCGTAGAGCTTCGCCAGCTCGATCCCTTCCTCTCCCGAATCTGTCACGTAGGTGTTGAGATCAGCCTTATTCAGCATTTGCTCAATGCTGTCGGCCGTCGACGGGTCGTCTTCAATCAACAGAATGCGCATCTCACCTCTCCAAGCGAACCCCACCGGTTAACTGCACTAAGGTTAATGCGGATAAGGTAAACGCTTTGTTACCAAGAGGCTAACTAAATCGTACAACTTCATTCTGAAGTTGTACGCAAGCGGTCAATTTGGGTTACGCACAGCCCTCTTAGGCCATGCTGACGGAAGAGATGTTTCCATCCTTCGTATTCCTCGTCGCTCAGAGAATATCGCTTCTGCGCTTCTTCCTGGGAAATCAGCCCGCCTTCTACGGCTGCGACCACGCGTGCTTTTCTGCGTGGCACCCACCGGCGTGTATCCGCCGATGGTAGATCGGACACTCTCAGTCTTTCTCCGTCTGGTCCGATGACAAAAGGGGCCTCATCGAATTTTCCCATTTCCTTCACTACATGGTTGCCTTACAGGGAGCCAAGCTAAAGCGCTGGCTTTAATAGGGAATGAAGGCCCAGTTGCGTTTTTGAACGAAACCGTGATCAGGGCCATCGGCGTCAAAATGGAACAGAAGAACAGCCTTGGGTTTGCAAAACCCCCCGAAAAGACCCGGGTCGTCGTCGCAATGTCAGGCGGCGTTGACAGCTCAGTTGTGGCTGCTCAGTTGTCAGATGAAGGGTATGACGTCGTTGGCATCACGTTGCAGCTATATGACCATGGGGCAGCGCTCGCTAAACAAGGGGCCTGCTGTGCCGGTCGAGACATCCATGATGCGCGCCGAGTTGCCGAGGAAATGGGCTTTCCACACTACACTTTGGACTATGAGAGCCGGTTCAAAGAAGCCGTGATTGACGACTTTGCCGACCAGTATCTGGCTGGTGCGACTCCGATTCCCTGTGTGCGCTGCAATCAAACCGTGAAGTTTCGCGACCTTTTGACCACGGCGCGGGAGTTGGAGGCCGATTGCTTGGCGACCGGGCACTACATTCAGCGCAAGGATGGCAAGGTAAAAGCTGAGCTTCATCGGGCTGTAGATGCCAATCGGGACCAGTCTTACTTTCTGTTCGCAACGACTCAGGAGCAGTTGGACTTCCTGCGATTCCCCTTGGGCCATTTACCCAGCAAGGACGCAACACGCAGCTTGGCAGCCAAGTATGGTCTGCCGGTGGCCGACAAGCCCGACAGCCAAGACATCTGCTTTGTCCCCTCGGGCAATTACGCACAGTTGATCGAAAAACTGCGCCCAGGTGCGGCGGAGCCGGGCGAGATCGTGCATATCGATGGCAGGGTCCTCGGAGAACACCAAGGCGTGATCCACTACACGATCGGCCAGCGCCGCGGGATCGGCATTGGCGGGGGTGAGCCGCTCTATGTCGTGAAGTTGGAGGCTGAGAGCCGGCAAGTGATCGTCGGGCCACGGGACGCTTTGGCGACCCGAACCGTGCCGGTGAGCGAGATCAATTGGATCGGTGATGACCCTCTGGCCAAAGCACCAGAAGGCGGGCATGACGCCTTGGTCAAAGTCCGCTCGACCCGCCCGCCAGCGCCTGCTCGGATCCGCGCCGCGGATGACGGCGCCGAGGTGGAGCTTCTCAACCCAGAAGAAGGCGTCGCTCCGGGACAAGCTTGTGTGTTCTACGCACCCGATGGTTCACGCGTGCTTGGCGGCGGATGGATCCAAAGGGCTTGAGGCTGATCGGTTTGTGACCGCGCTGTGATCAGCAAACCTGTATATCCCGCGCATCGGGAACGGAGGTTGCAATGGTCTTCAGGCTCTTCACAGCGCTTACGCTGATCGCTCTCTTGTATGCCGCACCCTATGCGGTGGCCTAGGGCTTTTATCTCACCCGATTCCCCGCCATGGTGTGGCTCTCGTCCATAGGAGCCGCGCCATGCCCGATCTATCCGCCACGCTTGATTATCTTGATGCTGACGGTGAGGCCGCCCTCGAGCGCCTGTTTGCCCTTTTGCGATGCCGATCGATCTCCACCGATCCCGCCTATGCTGAGGAATGCCAAAAGGCCGCCGATTGGTTGGCGGCGGATCTAACGACCATCGGTTTTGAAGCCCGCGTCGCGCCGACCAAAGGTCATCCCATTGTGGTTGGTCACCATGACGGACCCGAGGGCGCGCCGCATCTCCTCTTTTATGGGCATTATGATGTGCAACCCGTCGATCCGATCGAGCTCTGGCACAGCGACCCGTTCGACCCGCAAGTCGTGACCCGGGAGGATGGGAGCCAGATGATCGTGGGCCGCGGCACGGGCGATGATAAGGGTCAGTTGATGACCTTTATCGAGGCGTGTCGGGCGCTCAAGACCACGACCGGCGGCCTGCCTTGCCGGGTGACAATCCTCTTGGAGGGCGAGGAGGAATCCGGCGGCGCCAATCTGCCCGGTTTTCTCGCCGAACACGCCGACGAGCTCAAAGCCGATATTGCCGTTATCTGCGACACAGGTATGTGGGATCGCGAGACCCCGGCGATAACAACAATGCTACGTGGTATGCTGGGCGAGGAGCTGACGATCCACGCAGCCAGCCGCGATCTGCATTCCGGCTTCTACGGCGGCGCTGCCGCAAATCCATTGCGGATTATTTCGACAGTACTGGCGGGACTCCATGATGACAGGGGTCGCGTGACCATCCCCGGTTTTTACGACGGAGTGCCCGAGATACCTGAAGAGATCCGCCACCAATGGGACGGCCTCGGCTTCTCGGACACTGAGTTCCTAGGCGAAATCGGCCTCTCAATCCCCACGGGCGAAGCGGGAAAGGGCGCGCTAGAGGCCACCTGGGCTCGCCCGACCGCCGAGGTGAACGGGATATGGGGCGGCTACACCGGCGCAGGCTTTAAAACCGTGATCCCTGCCGAGGCTCACGCCAAGATCTCCTTTCGCCTGGTCGGGACCCAGGACCCCCATGCGATCCGAGAGGCTTTCCGCGCTCAGATCCGCGCTGCTCTGCCCGCCGATTGCCGGGTCACTTTCCATGGCCATGGCGCGAGCCAGGCGAGCGTAATGCCATTGGACAATCCGGCCTTCGAAACGGCGCGCCAAGCACTCAGTGAGGAATGGGGCAAGGAGGCCGCTTTCATCGGCGCAGGTGGCTCGATCCCGGTCGTGGGAGAATTGCAAAGCCAACTCGGTCTCGCCTCGCTTTTGATCGGGTTTGGACAGAACGACGATGCGATCCACTCGCCCAATGAGAAATACGAGATGAGGAGCTTCCGACGCGGCGCCCGCAGCTTTGTACGTGTGCTCTCTGCGCTCGGCGCGTAACAGCAAAAATTCTAGCGGCTAAAGCTAGGCGCCCGCGCGTCCCACGGACGCGCCCAGTAAAACCGTATGCGTGTGGAACACCCGCATTCCGCTTGGCTCGCAACCGAACTTTAAGTGCGCGCCCGTCTGCGCCGCGGTCGCGCCTCACCCTCAGCAGCTTCACGCAAAAGCACGGTCATCGGATGCTCGGCATCAGGTTGATGATGGGCCAGAAGTGTTTGCGCGGCCGTAACGGGATTTTCCGCAGCATCCAGGCCAAGTGCCCAATCGAAAAAGATTGACCGGCAGTCCTCCGGCCCAATTCCTTCGATCCGATACGCCTCGGCAATCAGATCTCTTGGGTCTAGCGGATGAACATCTCGGCGCGCCATGCCGCAATACTAAGCGCCGCGAAACAACCAGCCAGACCATTTGCGACCCCTTGCAGCCCGTCCGGGACCCTTCTAACGTCCGCCCAACCGAGACGGAGACCAGAATGCCCGGACAAGCCATTAATCCCAATCTCGCCCGGGTCTTTGCACCACCAGTAATGGAGGCGCGACGCTGGCTGACAGAGGCCAGCTTTCCCGCCGAGAGACCCCTCCTGAATGTCTCCCAAGCCGCCCCAGTTGACCCACCCCCTGGCGCTTTGCGCGAGATCATGGCCGAGGCGATCAGGAACGCGCCAGAGACCCATCACTACGGCCCTGTGCTCGGCAATCCCGACCTAAGACAGCAGATCGCCGAGGACTGGTCAGCCCATTACGGAGCGCCAATTCAAGCCGGACAAGTCGCAATCACCTCGGGCTGCAATCAAGCCTTTTGCACCGCCGCCGCGACCCTTTGTGCTCCAGGTGATGCGCTGATGATCGCCGTGCCATGGTACTTCAACCACAAAATGTGGCTCGATATGGCCGGGGTCGAGAGCCGCCTAATCCCATGCGATGCACAGATGCTACCAGATCTCGAAGCAGCCCGCGCGGCCATGGACGAACGCGTCAAAGGGGTGCTGCTGATCACACCCAACAACCCAACCGGTTCCGAGTATCCCGATACGCTCATGCAAGGTTTCTACGATCTCTGCGTCGAGCGTGGGATCGCCCTGATCATCGACGAGACATATCGTGACTTTCACTCAGGATCTGGGGCGCCACATGGCTTGTTTCAGCGTCCCGGCTGGGAAGACACCCTGATCCACCTCTACTCCTTCTCCAAGGTCTTCCGGCTCACCGGCCACCGTGTCGGCGCAATGATTACGGGCGCGGATAGACTGGCCGAGGCCGAGAAAGTTCTCGACACGGTCACGATTTGCCCGAACCAACTCGGCCAAGTGGCAGCTCTTCACGGGCTCAGAACTCTTGGCAAATGGATCGCGGCTGAGCGCGCCGAGATCCTCTCGCGCCGCGATGCAATCAAAGCGAGTTTCGCGGAGAGCTTGCCCGATTGGAAACTCCTCGGCGCAGGCGCGTATTTCGCCTATGCCGCCCACCCGTTTGACATACCGTCAGATCAACTCGCCCAACGGCTCGTTACCGAGCAATCGGTCTTGGCCTTGCCGGGAACCATGTTCACACCAAACGACCCTAGATGGGACGGCCATCGCCAAATGCGCTTTGCGTTCGCAAACTCGGATCAAGAAGGCTTGCGAAAACTCGCCGAGCGCTTGGCTGCTTTCACGCCATAAGCAGCCTGTCCCCGCGCCGGGGCGGGTGGGAGGGCACCGAACTCACCGTCCCGATCAGCGTCTGCCTGGGAGGCGCGGGGACAGGGTGCGACGGCTGATCGAACCAGACGGAATGCGGGCGTACCGCCCGCATACTGTTATTCCAGAGCGCGTCCGGTGGACGCGCGGGCGCTGCTGCAACGGGTATCCTCAGACCCACCATCAATGCAGGCTATTCTGTTCACGGGAACGTCAGAGCCTCCTTGCTCCCCTCACCCGCTCCGTCTAAGACGAAGGCGCTGAAGTATAACCTCTGACCGGAGACCTCAATGCTCAACTTTCTCAGACGCGGAGTGAAGACATGGGTGGCAAAAGCCCTCCTCGCCCTGTTGATCCTGAGCTTTGCGGTCTGGGGTATCGGGGCTGAGATCTTCTCTTTCTCGTTCTCGACACCCATCGCAAGAGTCGGAGAAACCAAGATCTCAGCCGAGCAGTTCGCCCGCGCGATCCAGCGCGAGCAGGATCACCTTAGCCAATCCGCAGGCGAGATTGTGCCCCTGGACCGGCTGCGTCAACTCGGTGTCGATCAGCGGATTATTGCAGGCCTTCAGCGCGACGCTGCCTTTACCGAGGAGATGACGCAATACGGTATCCGCATCCCCGATGAGGCCGCAATCGAGGCGGTTGCTTCTCGCCCCGAATTCCAGCACCCCGACGGCTCCTTTGCGCCAGAAAACGTGTCCTACTACCTTGGGCGCCAAGGCATCTCGGAGGCCGAGTTTCTTGATCTGAACCGCAGTCTCGTTGGGCAGAACCTCCTCGCAGGTCCGGCTACCGGCGCCACTCGTCCGCCCCCCGGCATGGCGACACGGATTGCAACTTATCTAAGCGAGAGGCGGCGGATCGCCACACTGACACTGCCGCTTGAGATGGCCCGCGATCCCGGCATTCCAGCTCAATCGCATCTTGAGGAGTACTACGATCAGAACACGGCTCTCTACACGGAACCCGAACGGCGTTCAGGGACATACCTGCATGTCGATCTGGTAGGGCTCATCACGACCCTTCAACCATCTGACGCCGAAGTCGAGGCCGCGTACCAAGACGCAATCGATGCCTTCACGCAAGTCCCTACAAGGGTGATTGACCAGATCTCAATGCCCGATCTTGCGACAGCTCAAGCAGCCGCAGAGCGCATTCGCGCAGGAGAGATAACGCTCGAAGATCTCGCGACAGAACTTGGTTACGACACATCGACCCTCTCGCTTGGCCGTGTGACCGCGGAGGACGTCCCAACCGCGACGGCCGACGCGATATTTGCGGTGACAGAGCCCGGCATAATCGATCCAGTCGAACTCCCAGTTGGTGTTGCCCTGATCCGGATAAATGAAGTCGAGCTTGGTGGGCAAAGGCAGCTTGAAGACGTGGCCGACGAAATCTCGCTCCGCCTTGCTCAGGATGCCGCCTATGCACGTGCTCCCGAACTGGCAAACCAGATCGAAGAGTTGCGGGCGGGAGGCTCTCAGCTCGAAGAGATTGCTCAGGCAACTGGGCTAACGCTCGGCACTTTCGCCGGCCTCGCCGAGGATGGCACACTCCCCGGCGACGCACAGGCTGAGGGTGTGCTTGCCACACCTGCCTTCCTGCAAGAGGTCTTCGAGGCTCTGGAAGCCGAGGAACGCCCACTAATCGACACGCCAGAGGGCGGTTTCCTTGTGGTTATGCTCGACGAGATCAACCCGAGTGGCCTTCAAGACTTCGCAACTGTTCGCGATCAGGTCACCCAAGACTGGATCCGAGAGCACCAACTCGCCGATCTTGAACTTAGGGGAGCAAAACTTGCCGCAAGTCTTGCGGGCCGTGGAACCCTCGATGCTAATGCCAGTGCGCTGAACCTTCCATTGGCGACACCTGCGCCTTTCACGCGGGAAACGGGCCCGCTGACCTATCCGCAAGAAACGGTTGAGATTACCTTTGCAACTCTCCTCGGCGAAGGCTTCTCCCAGCGCCTTCCAGACGGAACCGGCGTAATGGTTGGCGAAGTCCTCGAAGTCATTCCGCTCGAGACCACCATGGTGCAGCAATTGGTGGGCCAGCTTGATCTTATGATCGAGCAGACGATCCGGGCGGATGCACTCGAGTTTCTCGCCCGCGCGATCTCAGCCAGCCATGATGCGGGGCAAGACCCTGCCGCGGTGGACGAGGTCTTCACCTATCTCGGCAGCGCCCATTCCGGCGGCGGGTATTGAATGGACTTCCAACCCGCCTTCCCTGCCTTCCAAACACAGTATCAAGCAGGCAAAACCCAGGTCGTCTGGACCGAGATCGTCGCGGATATCGAGACCGCCGTGTCCTTGATGCTGAAGCTTTCCGCAGCCGATACAAACTCCTTCATGCTTGAGAGTGTAACAGGCGGTGAGATCCGAGGCCGCTACTCCGTGATCGGGATGGCCCCTGATCTGATCTGGCGATGCCGGGGGGAGCATGCCGAGATCAATCGCCAAGCTGCAACCGATCCCGATACCTTCACCACCGAGACCAGGTCGACGCTCACCTCCCTGCGCGCGTTGATCGCAGAGAGCCGGATCGAACTTCCAGATGGCCTTCCGCCGATGGCCGCCGGTCTGTTTGGTTTTCTCGGCTATGATATGATCCGGCTGGTCGAGCGCCTGCCGGAGCCAAACCCAGATCCGCTTGACCTGCCCGATGCAATGATGCTGCGCCCAAGCCTGGTAGCGATCGTCGATAACATCCGCGATCAAGTCACCCTTGTAACCCCGGTTTGGGAGACTGAAGGCACCGCCGAGACTGCTTATCAGGAAGCCTGTGACAGGCTCGCCAATGCCCTCAAAACACTCGATAAACCCGCAGGTTGGGGCCAGATCACACCCGTTGCGACAGCGCCGCTCCGCGCGCTTGAACCTAAGTCAAACACAGATCACTCGCGCTACCTGGAAATGGTCGAGCATGCGAAAGACTATATTCGAGCAGGAGATATTTTCCAAGTCGTGCCCTCGCAGCGCTGGTCCCTGAGCCTGGATGTCTCGCCTTTTGCTCTTTACCGTGCGCTCAGGCGGACCAACCCGTCGCCCTATATGTTCTTCTTCAATTTCGGTGGCTTCCAGATTGTTGGTGCCAGCCCCGAGATCCTGGTCAGGGTCCGGGATGGCCAAGTGACGATCCGCCCGATCGCGGGCACCCGTCCGCGCGGTGCGACACCTCAGGAAGACGACCGGCTCGAGGCGGAACTCCTTGCCGACCCGAAGGAGCGCGCCGAACATCTGATGCTGCTCGATCTTGGGCGTAACGATGTCGGACGGGTCGCAAAGATCGGCACAGTCGATCCAAATGAACAGTTCACCGTAGAGCGTTACTCCCACGTCATGCATATCGTCTCGAATGTGGTCGGTGAGTTGTCAGACGATATGGACGCCCTCGGCGCTTTCCTTGCCGGCATGCCCGCGGGAACGGTCTCCGGCGCACCAAAAATCCGTGCCATGGAAATCATCGACGAGTTGGAGGCGGAAAAGCGCGGCGTCTATGCGGGAGGCGTTGGTTACTTCTCAGCCAATGGCGAGATGGACACCTGCATCGCGCTCAGAACCGGAGTGGTCAAAGACAGCACACTTTATGTCCAGGCAGGCGGCGGTGTCGTCTATGACAGCGATCCAGAAGCCGAATTCCAAGAGACCGTGAACAAAGCCCGCGCTTTGATCCACGCAGCAAGCATCGCCCGCAATTTCAACTGACACCCAAACGCATGGCCGGGTGGGCGGGCAGTCGTGGTCCCGCAGGGACCACGCTGGGTGCCCCCCGGCAGGCTAGTTCCGTCGATCGAGCACCGCAGTTAGTGGCGCAAGGCGGGCCTCTTTGCCATTGCGTTCCAACGCCCAGCGCGAAATTCCCAATAGAACCGGCGCACTGGTCTTCGCAAGGATAACCACTTCTCCCAAGGTCGCCGCATCTCGTGCGGCTCTGTCGATCATCGCATAGATCTCATCTTCCGTGACATCAGACTCCAGAACCAGCGTGTTTCGTACTGCAGGTGTGCCCAGATCCCGGGCGACTTCCATGCCAGCCCCATCGACGCCCGCCCGAATGTCCACGAATGCATGGCCTTTACGGTTTAACTCCGCCACAACCACCGCCATGATTTCGCGGTTTGGCGTCACAGCGCTCCCTCCAAAGTTCGAGAGCCCGATCGCCTCCGGGACCAGAGCCAGGAAGTCTTGAGTCAACGCTCGAACCTCAGGCTCCGTGAGGCCTTCACGAATCACGTCAGCTCCAGCTTGTGCACCCACATCTTCCATTGGGACATGCGCGATCACCTCCATACCCGCGGCCCGGGCTTTCTGGCTAAAGGCGGCCGACTGCTCATCCCGGGGCACGACCGCTATGGTGAATGGGATGCCAAGTCCCAAGATTGCATCAACCGGGATATCGCTCTCATTCGGCGCCTCAAGCATAATCGCGATCAACGGCAAATCCGCTGGGGCATTAAACGCTGCCCGATGCACCTGCCAGGCTTTGTCGCCACTCGCAGATTCAGCCGCAGGGTTTGGCGCTGGCTGCTCGGGCTCGGTCGCGATCGCCACCTGCTCCTCTTCAACCTGGGGCACTTCCAATGGCTGTGGCTGTGGCACCGGCGCGACTTCCTGAACCGAAGGGTCTGTTGTCAGCACCGGCTCGGGTTGCGGAACTGGGGTTGGGCTCGGGACAGTCGGCTCTGTCACCTGTTCGATCACGGCGGGAGCAGGTGCCGGCGCAGCAACAACAGCCGTATCCCGGCTCGCGGGCGGGATCAGATAGGCACCCGCAACGAACAGCACTGCGCAGAAGAGCGTGCCCATCACAGCGCCAGTCAAAAATCGCCCAAAGGACCAGCCCGATCCGCCATCATCGGCAGCTGCACCCTTGCGGCCCGATCCTCTCGACCCTTTGTCTCTTGCCATCCTGACCCTCCAAAGTCCGGCTGATCCCTGTACCTCACCAAATGCTCAGTGTCAGCGCTTGACGCCGCCCGATGCTTGAGCGCATCTATAGCGCCTGTCTCATCTTCAAGCTACCTGATAGAACGCCGCTCGACATCATCAAGGACCCGGACCCCATGCTGCTCCTCGTCGATAACTATGACAGCTTTACTTACAACTTGGTGCATTTTTTGGGCGAGTTAGGGGCCATTTCGCGCGTCGTCCGCAACGATGAGATGTCGGTGAGCGAAGCGCTTGCCCTGAAGCCCTCAGCCATCGTGTTATCCCCCGGGCCATGCACACCGAAGGAGGCGGGTATCTGCGTCGACTTGGTTCGTGAAGCACCGGTTGACATGCCCATCCTGGGCGTCTGCCTCGGCCACCAATCGATCGGAGCTGCTTTTGGCGCCCGGGTCGAGCGCTGTCATGAGATTCTGCATGGTAAGCTCTCCACGATAACCCACGACAATTCCGGCGTTTTTTCCGGGCTGCCGCAAGGGTTCCAAGTCACCCGCTATCACTCGCTGATCGTCCCGACCGATGATCTGCCTGAGGAGTTGGAGATCACTGCTAACTCCCAATCTGGCGTGGTCATGGGGCTTCGCCACAAAACCCGTCCTATCCACGGTGTCCAGTTCCATCCCGAAAGCATCGCCTCAGAGCATGGGCATGCAATGCTGAAGAACTTTCTCGCACTTACAACGATACCGGAGCTTGCATGACCGCGCTCAAACCTCTGATCGGGTTGGCGGCGAGCCGCACCCTCTCCCGCGCCGAGGCCGAGGACGCGTTTGGCATCATTATGGAGGGCGAAGCGACCCCGGCACAGATCGGCGGCTTCCTTATGGCCTTGCGCACCCGGGGTGAGACGGTCGACGAGATCGCCGGCGCCGCGGCCGCGATGCGGGCCCGCGCAGCCCATGTCCAGGCGCCAGAGGGCGCAATGGACATTGTCGGTACAGGAGGAGACGGCAAAGGAACGTTGAACATCTCGACGGCAACAGCATTTGTGGTTGCGGGCTGCGGCGTTCCAGTCGCCAAACACGGCAATAAGGCGCTCTCCTCACGATCGGGCGCCGCGGATGCGCTGGCTGAGATGGGTGTCAATGTCATGGTGCCTGCCGAGATTGCCGAGCGCGCCCTGGCCGAGACCGGGATCTGCTTCATGATGGCCCCGATGCACCACGCTGCCATGCGCCATGTGCAGCCGGTCCGCGTTGAACTGGGCACGCGCGTCATCTTTAACATTCTGGGCCCGCTGACCAATCCAGCAGGGGTGCGGTATCAACTCACAGGCGCCTTCGCGCCCGAATTCCTACGCCCGATGGCAGAAACCCTGGCAGCTTTGGGATCGCAAAGCGCCTGGTTGGTGCACGGTATGGATGGCATTGATGAGGTCTCGATCTCTGGCTTGACGCAAGTCGTGGCGCTCTCAAACGGGCAGATCACCGAGATGGAGATCCATCCCGAGGAAGCGGGCCTGCCGGTTCACCCTTTCGAAGCCATCCTGGGCGGGACACCAGAAGACAATGCTGGCGCCTTCCGATCGCTCCTGGAAGGCGCATCCGGGGCTTACCGGGATGCGGTCTTGCTGAACGCCGCTTGTGCCCTGATGGTCATAGGCCAGGTGACCAACCTCAAAGATGGGGTCATGTTAGCGGCTCAAAGCTTAGACAGCGGGGCCGCGCGAGATAAAGTCACCCGGCTGGCTCAGGCGACATCGGTGTGAGACTGCGCCGTGCCCAGATCACAAATGGTGCGACCACCAGATACATGGTCACGCCGTAAACGGCTGATGGCAACGTGAAGCCCGGCAAAGCGCCCGATGCATCGGCCAAAAGCCCACCAAGCGTAATGCCGAGCGCGGCATTTTGCACACCCGCCTCCAGCGCGATTGCAATCCGCTCGCGGAAGCTCAGCCCGCTGATCCATCCAATTAAGAGCCCGATCCCCAGCATTCCAACGTTCAACGCCATCAGGAGCGGCGCCAGGGTCAACGCATTTGCAAGCAGAGTCTGAGCACCGGCTGCAATTGCGCCAACCAAGATGATGACGAAGAACAGATTGGCGATCAGGCTCAATGGTCGCTCGATCCGCCCAGCAACAGCTGGTGCGAAACGGCGAATGGCGACCCCGATGGCAACCGGAAGCGTTGTGATCAAAAACACCGCGATCGCGAGGTTAGAGACGTCGACTTCAGTTGACGCGCCAAGGAAGACCTCCGCCATCCAAGCCACCAGGATCGGAATTGTCACCACTGCAAGGAGGCTGACCACTGCCGTCAGTGTGATCGACAGCGCCAAAGCGCCTCGAGCGAACTTTACCAACACATTCGACGTCACCCCACCTGGGCAAAACGACAGGATCATTACTCCAAGAGCCAGTTCCGGCTCCAAAGGCACAATCATCAGCAAACAGAATGCGGTTGTCGGCAGGACGATCATCTGCGCCGCAGCCCCGGCTAGGAAAGCCCTTGGAACCTGTACCACGCGCGCGAAATCTCCGACCGTCAGGCCAATTCCCAGCGAGAGCATGATCACCGCCAGCGACAGCGGCAAAAACAACTCGATCAACAGCTCCAATGCTCTCTCCTCAACCGTAGATCAGCAGGCTTACACGGCACCTATGAAAGCCGTAAAGAGGGTGCTGTAGGAGATAAATCCGCACTCCCCTTGGCGGCGCGGGCGAGACCGGCTAACAGAGGCGCCATGAGCGATATACTCGACAAAATCAAAGCCTATAAGCTC
>JBCDAS010000102.1:0-12858 GCA_039185235.1 Pseudomonadota bacterium | reverse complement strand
GGGGGGGGGGCGGTTTTTTTGGGGTTTTTTTTGTTGGGGGTTGTGGGGGGTTTTAAAAAACCTGTTGGGGGTGGGCGGTATTTCAATTTCCCGCGCGCCCCCCTCGGGCGGGGCCCGCTTTTTTGGCGTTTTTGGCTTGCCCGTGGGGTGCCCCCCTCAACAAACCGTATGGCGGGGGCCCCCAATCCAAATCTCCGCCCCCCCCCACCGGGGCGCCGCGGCCCCCTCCCTAACCCTCCCCCGCAAGGGGGGAGGGGACGCCAGTTCCGGGCTTTGGCCCTGGCTGATCGGCGGCGGGGCTGATAGATTTTAGCCGATGCCTGCTCTCTGTCGCGATTGTCTGACCTGGTTTGAACAGCCTCCGGCGGGGCGGTGTCCGGACTGCGGGAGCAGGCGGGTTTTGGCCCATGCGGAGTTGGGATCGCTTTCGATCGCCCATCTCGATTGCGATGCCTTCTATGCCGCGGTTGAGAAGCGGGATGATCCGAGCCTCGCGGATAAGCCGGTGATCGTCGGTGGCGGGCGGCGCGGTGTGGTCTCGACCTGTTGCTATATCGCGCGGATCGCGGGCGTGCGCTCGGCCATGCCGATGTTCAAGGCGCTGAAACTCTGCCCGGAAGCCGAGATCGTGAAGCCGCGGATGGAGGCTTATGCAGGCGTCTCGGCCGAGATCAAAGCGAAGATGCGGGCTTTGACGCCTCTGGTTGAGCCTTTGTCCTTGGATGAGGCGTTTATGGACCTCTCTGGCACTGAGCGGTTGATCGGGGCGCCGCCGGCGCTGACCATGGCGCGGTTGGCGGTGGAGATTGAGCGCGAGATCAGGATCTCGGTCTCGATCGGGCTGAGCCATAACAAATATCTGGCGAAGATCGCTTCGGATCTGGACAAGCCGCGCGGGTTCTCGGTGATCGGGCGGGAGGAGACCGAGGCGTTTTTGGCGCCGCGCCCGGTGCGCTCGATCTGGGGGGTGGGAGGTGCGTTGGCGGCAAAGCTGGAGGCGGAGGGCTATCGCACCAATGCGGATCTCGCGGCGGCGGATCCGGCAGATTTGATGCGGCATTACGGCAAGATGGGCCAGCGGCTGCATGAGTTGGCGCGGGGGTATGATCTGCGCTCGGTTGATCCCAGCGGCGTGGCAAAGTCGATCTCTTCGGAGACCACATTCGACACGGATATCGGCGATTTGGAGCCCTTAAGCGGGCATCTTTGGCGCCTTGCGGTGCGAACTTCGGATCGGGCGAAGGCGAAAGGCGTACTCGGCCAGACGATTACCTTGAAGCTGAAAACCGCGAAGTTTCAGAGCGTCACTCGGCAGGCCCGGTTGGAGGCGCCGACCAATTTGGCGGATCTGCTTTATAGCCATGGCGCGGCGCTCTTGGAGCAGGTGAGCGAGAAGGGGCCATTTCGGCTGATCGGCATTGGGCTGAGCACGCTGTCACAGGCGGATGGGGCGCGGGAAGACGCGCTTTTGTTCGAGGATGCTCCGCTGAAGAGAGCTCAGGCCGAAGCGGCAACCGACCAGATTCGCGCGAAGTTTGGTAAAGACGCGATTTTGCGCGGCCGCGCTCTCCGATAACGCGTTCGCGGGTGCAACAATGCCGCTTTTTTGAAAAAGTGCCTTAGAATTAATCATCTAGAGTTCGGTGAAGACACTTTTCCAGGTATTTTTTTGCGCACAACGCTTGTCTTTGCTGCATCGCACACATACCATTGTGCGTAGCGATATTCGTATCGCCGCCCTTCCTGGGCGTTTCCTCCCTTAAACTTGGCCGGCGAAAGCCGGCCTTCTTTTTGTTCAGATTGGGGTTATTCGGCCGCGAATTTCTGCGGTTCGCGACTGGCTGTGACCAGATCTTCGATCACTCGCGTGAGCAGGCGCTTAATCTCGTCAAAAGCAGGGCTCGGCTCGATGGTTTTTTGATCGAGGTAGAGGCCTCGGTCGATCTCGACCTGGATCGCGTTTAGCCCTTGCGCGGGTTTGCCGTAGCGCTGGGTGATATAGCCGCCCGCAAAGGGCGCGTTGCGGGCCACGATAAATCCTGCGCGTTCGAACGCGGCTTGAACCTCGACAATGAAGGTCCGGTCAGCGGAGGCGCCGAACCGGTCGCCCAAAACGATCTGCGGGATCGCCCCGTTGATTTTGGGGGCCGCCCGCAACGCCTCGGTCGGCATCGAGTGGCAGTCGATCAGGAGGGCATTGCCAAAGCTCTCCCGCGCCCGGTGGAGCAGGCGTTCGAGCTTCATATGAAACGGCGTGTGGTACTGCGTGATCCGATCGCGCGCTTCGGTCAGCCGGATCTTGCCATTGTAGATCGGCGCCCCTTCGGCCACGACCCGAGGGACCACGCCGAGGCCCGCGAGGACACGCTGATTGACGCCGGAACTGCGAACCCCTTCGATCAAGGCGGGGTCAAGCTCATCGGGCGCGCGGTTGAGATCGAGATAGGCCCGCGGCACGGTGCCAGAGATCAAAGGCGCGCCAAAATCAGGCGCCGCGCCGAACAATTCATCGACCATTGCATCTTCTGAAGCACGCAAGCGAAGAAGCCCGAGCTGCGACCTCTCGATCAGCGACTCAGGGTAACAACGACCGCTGTGGGGCGACGAGAACACGACATGCGTGCGCGCCTTCCCCTGACAAGGGTCGTCCAATGTATATGCCGACTCCTCCGCCATGGCGTGCAATGTAGGGCGAATTTTGCAAACCTGCAGTGAAATATCGAACGGATTGAAAACTTTTCCACTGGTATTCGGGCTTGCACGCTCAAATGGGCGCCATTATACAGCGCGCACTCCATAGGATGGGCGTGTAGCTCAGTGGGAGAGCACTTCGTTGACATCGAAGGGGTCGCAAGTTCAATCCTTGCCACGCCCACCATCCATACATTCGAGACCTGAGAACCTACCTAACATATTGAAGGGTAAGGTGGTTTTTGGGGTTCTATGCCCGGTTCTCCGGCAATAGGCGATTGGCTCCTCAAATGCCAATCTGAGAACCATCCTGCGAAGGTCTTTGCGACCGGAAGCCCAGAGTTTCCAAGGATTTGAGAAGAACTGTAGGGCTGGTTCTATAATGTCGGCTTTGGCCCCCCCTTGGACGGCAGGCTGATTCCAACTGCCCTTGGGTTTTCAGCTTCTCTTTTTCGAGCTTTTCGATCCGGCGTTCATAGGCGGTTACCGCTGTGTCTGTCGCGGCATCCGCGATCTTGTCCAGAAAGCCTTCGATCTCGCGTTCAATGTTAGCGGTTTCGCGATGATCTCAAATCACGTGGCGCCTGGGCCTGCATCAAACCAATGCCAAACCGGGTGAACCTCCCGTCTTTCAGCGGCTGGGTCTATCGCCAGCGAAACGCCGTCGAGCGGTTCTTCAATAAACTCAAACACTTCCGCGCCATCGCAACCCAATACGACAAACGAGACGATAACTTCCTCGCATCCGTTCAACTCGCTTCAATCCGCATCTGGTTGCGGAACTATGAGCCGGTGACCTAGAGGAACTTGCAGGTTGTCGCTCCGGTTTCCTCCATGCACGCATGGAGCCAGGGAGGGCAAGCCCTCCCGCCGGACGCAAGCGTCCGGGAAACCGGTCGGCGCCCAGCTCGAAGACTTGCGCGAAGGCGCGCCAACCGAGCGCCCCGTCGCGCGCCAAAGGCGTGCGTCAGTGGCCGCTGGCGGTCCGGCTTGCCGGGCCTCCAGGGGGCGCATCTTGAAAGATCAAACCTTCACCCGCTCAGACTTTGGGTCATACATCGGCTTTAGCGACGCTTCTGCCTGAACCCGGGCGCCCGCCACATCGATCTCGAAGGATGACGCCAAGAGGTCAGCCGCAGTTTCGCCTTTGCAGGGAATATAGCCCATACCAATTGCAGCGCCGAGATGATGGCCGTAATTGCCTGAGGTTAGGAAGCTCACAATCTCGCCATCCCTTAGGATCGGCTCGTTGTGGTAGAGCAGCGGCTCCGCATCGGTCAGCTTGAACTGCACCATCCGCCGGTCGAGGCCTTGTTGCTTCTTGTTCAACACAGCCTCTCGGCCGATGAAGTCGGGCTTGTCGGTTTTGACCGCAAACCCCAGACCTGCCTCCAGCACATGGTCCTCATCCGTGATGTCGTGGCCATAGTGGCGGAAGGCTTTCTCGATCCTGCAGCTATCCATCATATGCATGCCGCAGAGTTTAAGCCCGTGGTCTTGGCCCGCCTCCCAGAGTGTCTCAAAGAGATGTCCGCATTGATCGGCGGAGGCATAGAGCTCCCAGCCAAGTTCGCCCACATAAGTCACCCGGTGCGCCCGGGCGAGGCCCATCCCGATCTCGATTTCATGCGCCCAGCCGAAGGGATGGGTTTCGTTGGTCCAGTCATGCGGGCTAACCGCAGATAGTAGGTCGCGCGCTTTTGGGCCCATCACGGCAAGGCAGCCTTCGCCCGCCGTGACGTCGGTGAAGACCACTCGGGCCTCACCTGCATGGCGTTTTAGCCAGCTGAGGTCGCGGACTAGCGTGGCTGCTGGTGTGACGACAAGGTAGCAGGTCTCGGTCAGGCGGGTGACGGTAACATCCGCCTCAATCCCGCCCTTGTCGTTCAGGAACTGGGTGTAGACGATCTTGCCCACGGGCACGCTCATATCGCCGCCGCAAATGCGGTTCATCACGGACTCGGCATCAGGTCCTTCAGCACGGATCTTGCCGAAGCTCGACATGTCATACATGCCGACGCCGGTTCGAATGGCATTGTGTTCCTCTGCCGAGTTCTCAAACCAGTTCTGGCGGCCCCAGGTGTATTGGTATTCTGGCTTTTGACCCGTGTTCGCAAACCAGTTGGGACGCTCCCAACCGGCCGTCTCGCCGAAACAGGCGCCTTTCGCCTTCATATGCTCGTGGAAAGGCGTTCGGCGGATCCCGCGCGAAGTCTCGTATTGGCGATAGGGGAAGTGGTCCGCGTAGAGCAAGCCCAGGGTCTCCGAGACCCGCTCGCGCAGATAATACTTGTTATTCTGGAACGGTTGTGCGCGGCGGATATCCACGTCCCAAAGGTCGAAAGGCGGCTCGCCTTTGTCGATCCAGTGCGAGAGCGCATAGCCCGCGCCGCCGGAGGATACGATACCGATCGAGTTGTAGCCAGCCGCCACCCAGAAACCGTCCAGATTAGGAGCTTGGCCGAGATAGTAACGGTCATCTGGCGTGAAGCTCTCAGGCCCGTTGAAGAAAGTATGGATCCCCGCCTCGCCCAGCATGGGCATCCGGTTGATGCCCATCTCGAGAATAGGCTCAAAATGGTCGATGTCTTCTGGAAGCTGGTCAAATTCGAAGCTCTCGGGGATGCCGTTCATCCCCCAGGGTTTCGCCTTGGGCTCAAAGGCGCCGAGCATCATTTTGCCCGCGTCTTCCTTGTAATAGGCGCATTCGTCCGGCACGCGCAGCACGGGGACTTGCTTGAGCCCATCGATGGGTTCGGTCACGATGTAGAAATGCTCGCAGGCATGCAGCGGCACCGAAACCCCCGCCATGAGCCCGATGTCGCGGGCCCACATACCGCCGCAATTGATCACCACGTCGGACTGGATGGTTCCGGTCTCGCCCCCCTTCTCCCAGGTAACACCGGTTACCTTGCCGCGATCCTGATGAACGGCGGTGACTTTCACGCCCTCGACGATCTTTGCGCCCCGCTGCCGAGCACCCTTTGCCAACGCAAGCGCAATATTGGCCGGGTCCGCCTGGCCGTCGAGGGGCAGGTGAACCGCGGCGACAACGTCCTCGATGTTGAGATGCGGGTACATCTCCAGAGCTTCGGTCGGGCTGATCTCGGCAACATCAACGCCAAAGGCGCGGGCGAGGGCTGCCTGGCGGTAGATCTCTTCCTTGCGTTCTTCGGTCAGCGCAACGGTGATCGAGCCATTTTGCTTCATACCCGTCGCGACACCCGTCTCTGCCTCAAGCTTCACGTAGAGATCGGCCGAGTACTTCGCGAGCCGGGTCATGTTTTGGTTGGCACGGAGCTGCCCGATCAAACCAGCCGCATGCCATGTCGTGCCGCAGGTGAGCTGTTTGCGCTCCAGCAAGATCACTTCGTCCCAGCCCAGAAGCCCCAGGTGGTACGCGATGGAGCAGCCCGAGACACCGCCTCCGATAATCACAGCGCGGGCTTTGGTGGGCAGGTCAGCCATGTCAGGTCTCCTCATCAAGTCCGGGGGGGATCAGAACCAGCTTCCCGGGATAGCGTTTCTGGGCGAAATCAGCTTGGGCTTGGGCGATTTCAGCCATCGGATAGGTCGCGGAGATCAACGGGCGGATCGTGCCAGCATTGATCAGATCAACGAGGCCCTGGAAGACCTCGCGCGGTTGGTAAGTGCAACCGTAGATCGTGATGTCGTTGAGATAGAGCGTCCGGAGATCCGCCTCGACGATCGGCCCTGCGATCGCGCCCGAGGTGGCATAGCGCCCGCCGGGTCGAAGGGCCTCGATCACGCTGCCCCAAGATGGGCCGCCCGCGATATCGATAGCCACGGTGATGGAGCTGGGTTCCGGAACCTCGCCCCGGTCAACCACCGCGTCTGCACCCGCATCGAGGACCGCTTGCTGTTTGGGACCGGAGGCTTGGGCCGTGACATGCGCCCCGCGGAGCTTGGCGAGTTGCACGGCGGCCATCCCAACCCCGCCAGAGGCGCCGGTGATGAAGACGCGATCCCCGGCATCAACGCCCGCGCGAACGACTAGATTCTCGGCGGTTCCATAGGCACACGGGATAGCTGCGATCTCGACATCGCTCAGCGGGGAAGACGTCACGTCGAAGAGTTGGTTTGCAGGCACCCGGCAGTACTGGGCGAAGGCCCCGTCATACTCGGACCCAAGCGCGACGAAGCCGACCGGGTTGTCTTCGGTTGGTATCGGCTGGTTGATCGGACAGGTCACGCGTTGGCCAATCCCGAATTCGGCGACGCCCTGCCCCAGCGCCAGCACCCGACCGCAGAGGTCCCCGCCTTGAATCCGGGGGAAGGCCAAAGCGCCACCCCAGCCACCGGCTTCGACCTCGCCAGCCCCTGCACTATCGGTCGCTTCGCGGACCTCCTTCGCATACCAGCCGGTGCGCGTGTTGATATCGGTGTTGTTGACCCCCGCCGCGAGCACGCGGACCAACACCTCTCCCGGCCCTGGCAGAGGCATCGCAATCGCGTCATTCCAGAGGAGCACTTCCGGGCCGCCATGACCCGTGAGTTGAACGCCGGACATGGTGGCGGGAAGGGTCACGCAGGCAGGCTCCCGACCTCATATCCAGCGGCTTTGAGCCGGTTCGAAAGCTCCTCGATATGCGCGGGCGAGATCTCACAGCAGCCGCCGATGATCTCGACGCCCTGCTCGACCCATTTCATCGCGAAATCTGCGTATTGTGCGGGGCCAAGATCTGCGCGTGCCTCGAGACCCTCAACGGTCGTTCCCGCCGTGAAATAGTCTTTGATCCCGGTAAAGCCGTTCGCATAGATGCCAAGCGTCCCGCCAAGACCGAGCAGCTCTGACATGCCCGCATCGATCGATTCGGGACGGGCACAGTTCACGAAACGCGCTGCGATTGGCAGGTCGCCCAGCATTGCGTTCGCCTCGGCCAGGGTCTCGCCCGAGCGGACCCGGCCCGTGCCATCATCCTTGATCGTCCAGGCGACCCAAACCGGTTTGCCAGTTTCAGCGGCTGCCGTGGCTGCCGCGAGCGCCTCTTCACCCGAGCCCATCGTCTCGCAGAGGATCACGTCGACATACTCGGCCTGGATCTGAGCGACCTCGCGATAGACGGGCAGCATCTCTTCAACGCCCGGATTGAGCTCTGGCCGGTATGACCAGCCAAAAGGCGACAGGCAACCGGACAGCGCCACATCCTCGCCGCTGTCATCGCGTGCCTGAGTTGCAAGTTCGCAGGCTTTGCGCTGGAGCGCTTCGAACCGATCGACTTTGCCGACTGCGACCAGACGCGACCGCATGACCGAGTAGGCGTTGACGATAATCGCGCGGGCCCCGGCCTGGATGTTCTCAAGATGCACCTGGTGGACCAGTTCCGGCTCCAGATCCATCACCTGAGCAGACCAGGCGGGGGTAGGCTCTCCCTTGGCCCGGCGGATGAGCTCTTGGCCCATTCCGCCGTCCATCAGCACAACGCGGCTCATGAACGAAGTCGCTGGTTCTCAGGGTCCCAGAGGGGTTGATCTTGCTGTACGACGGCCTTGATCCGCTCGCCATAGATCTCAACTTCCAACTCGGTCCCAGGCTCGGCACAGTCTGGCCGGACGATGCCCAAGGCGATGGAGGCGCCGACGCGATAGCCCCAGCCACCCGAGGTCGTCTCGCCGACATGCTCATCACCCTTCCAGACGTTCGACATATAGGGGGCATCATGGCCATTGGCTTTGAGCACCATGGTTGCGAACGCGCGGGTCGACCCCTGTTGCTGCTCGTTCATCAGCGCGGTCTTGCCCGGGAAGTCCTGGGGCTTGTTCAGCCGAACAAAGCGGCCTAGACCCGCTTGGAATAGCGTGTAGTCGGTCGAGAGATCACCTTTCCAGGTCCGGTAGCCTTTTTCCATCCGCAGGCTGTCGAGGGCGAACATGCCGAACGGTTTTGCTCCAGCATCCAGAACCGCTTCATAGACCTGCGACATGCCATCGGTGAGGGCATGGACTTCCCATCCCAACTCGCCCGCGAATGAGACGCGAAGCAGCCGGACCCATTGGCCCGCGATCTCGCTCTCCTGGTGGCTCAGCCAGGGTTGCGTCAGATCCGCATCGCATAGGCCACCGAGGACATCCCGCGAGGTTGGGCCCGTAACAATGAGCGTGCTCATCGTCTCGGTTACGTCCTCGATGGTGATAGGGCTGCCATTCGGCAAATGGCGCAAGAGCCAATCATGGTCATGCAACTGCGCGGTGGCCGCGGTGATCAGTGTGTAGTCATCCTCGGCCATCCGGGTGATCGACATCTCGGTCACGATCCGGCCGCGGTGATCGGCAAAATACACGAGACCGAGGCGACCGATCTTTGGCAGCGCGCCGCAGGTCAGGCCGCGGAGCCATTCATCGGCGCCCTCGCCTGCCACCTTGAAGCGCGAGAAACCTGGCAGGTCCAACACGCCGCAAGCATCGCGGACCGCCTCGCATTCCTCGCGCACCCGAGGCTCCCACGGGCCGGAACGCGCCCAGGTTTTGGTTGCCTCTTCCGAGGTGTCATCACCCGGCTTCGCGAACCAGTTTGCCCGCTCCCAACCGCCATAGGCGCCCATGACGCCGCCAAGCTCACGGATCTTGGCATCGTTTGGGCCAAGGCGCTTGTCGCGCCCGGCGGGCCATTCGTGATGCGGGAAGTGCATCGCATATTCGTGGCCATAGACCTCCATGGCTTTGGCCACGCAATGGTCATGGTCGCACCAATCGCCAAACCGGCGCGGGTCGACGGACCACATATCCCATTCGGTGCCGCCCTCGACCACCCACTCGGCCAGCACTTTGCCCGCGCCGCCGCCCTGGGCGATGCCGAAGGTGAAAACGCAGGCCTCGAACGCGTTCGGCACGCCCGGCATCGGGCCGATTAGCGGATTGCCGTCAGGAGTGTAAGGGATCGGGCCATTGATGACCTTGTAGACCCCTGCCTCGCCGACCAGCGGTACGCGGGCAATAGCATCCTCCAGATACCACTCCAGCCGGTCGAGATCGTCGGGGTAGAGCTGGAACGAGAAATCCTCGGGCATCGGGTCGTCAGCGGTATGCCAATGCGCCCGGCAATTCCGCTCGTAAGGGCCGAGGTTGAAGCCATTTTTCTCCTGGCGCAAGTAGTAGGAGCTGTCCACGTCGCGGAGAAGCGGCAGTTTGCCCTTCTCCTTGGTGCGTTCGATCAGCTCCGGGTGCTCATCGAACAGGATGTATTGGTGGGACATGGTGGCCATCGGCACCTTGCGGCCGAACATGGCGCCAATCTCTTGCGCGCGGTAGCCCGCGGCATTGACCACGTATTCGCAGCGGATCTCGCCTTTGTCGGTCTCCACCACCCATTCCGAGCCTTCGCGCCGCGCGCCGGTGACCGAGGTGAAGCGGATGATCTGCTGGCCTTTGTCCCGGGCGCCCTTGGCCAAGGCTTGGGTAAGCTGGGCCGGGTCGATATCGCCGTCATATGGATCATGCATGCCGCCTTCGAGGTCGTGGAGCTCCAGATAGGGATACCACTCGCGCAGCCCCTCCGGCGTGCACATGGTCAGGTTCATGCCCTGATAACGGCCCATGCCGCAGGCACGTTCGAACTCCTGCATCCGTTCCTTGGAATGCGCCAACCGGATCGAGCCGGTAACGTGGTAGTTCATCGGATAGTCCACCGCCTCGGCCAAACCACGATAAAGCTCGGTCGAATAGCGCTGCATGTTCATGATCGACCAAGAGGCCGAGAAGGTCGGCACATTCCCCGCCGCGTGCCAGGTGGAGCCCGATGTCAGCTCGTTCTTCTCGATCAGCACACAGTCGGTCCAACCCTTCAGAGCGAGGTGGTAAAGGCAGGATGCCCCTACGGCACCGCCTCCGATGACGACAACACGGGCTGTGGATGGGATCTCGGCCATGACGGTCTCCTGAGATGGGTTAATAGACGGGAGGCGCGATGACCCAGATCACGACTGCAGGTGTCGCGCCAGGGTTGCGCCAGCGGTAAGGCTCGCCGGCAAAGCGGAAGCTATCGCCGGGTTCGAGGTGGAAGTGACGCTCGCCGATCCAAAGATCGAGAACGCCGTCGATGATGTAGCCTGCCTCTTCAGTTGCGCGTTGGGCAGGCTCTGCCAGTTCGGCACCGGGATCAAAGACCGAGCGGACGATTTCGAATGAGCCGGAGAGATCCGGGGAGAGAAGCTGTTCGACAAGCCCCTCCTCGGCATTGCCAAGTGCGCGGCGGTTGGTGTTGCGAACGACATAGCCGCGCTCTTCCTCCGGCCCGTCCTGTTGGCCGAAGAAAAGGCTGAGCGGTTGATCGAGTGCATCTGCAAGGCGACGGAGATCCGCGATTGTTGGCTCTTTCAAGTCCCGCTCAACCTCGGATAACCAACCGACCGAGCGGCCGACTTGCAAAGCAAGCTCTGACAGCGTCAGGCCGCGTGCCTTGCGCAAACCGCGAAGATCGGCGCCCACGCCGCGGGCCCGGGTCTCAGGCAGCACATCGAGTGCTTGGCTCAAATCGTTTGGCATGGTCGCGGTCCCAAGCTTCGGGTCTTCCTGCCCGAGTGCAGTCATGAAAATCTTCCATATTTTTTCACGGCTGTCACGACCAATTGCGACTCGATCTGTCGATTTACGCAGGATAAACAGCTTCAGCCGCGTTGGGAGCGGCGGTTTGGAATTCCAGTCATGACCCCACCCTGGTTCAAAGCCGTGAGTGCTTTCGCCATCTTCAACCTGATCGTGGTGCCGATTCTTGGTGAGTTCGCCTGGCAGGGCATGACGCGACTGACCGGGAGCCATGGGCCCTTTGCCGGGACAATGCTGTCGCTTCTGGTGGTGGCCGCGATCCTGGGAATCAACATCCTGCTTTATCGTTGGTCGGTGCGAAGCGGGTTGCCGAAACTGGGCCAGATGATTCTGTTTCTGGTCATCGCCGTCACCTTCGTACTGCCAATTGGAACAGCGGTGTTCTCGCCAATCACGCTCCTGTTCAACTTGGCCAGCTAGAGCAGAATCGGATCTGAATGAAGCGGTCAGATCCCAGGATTTTGCTCAAGTATCTGAGGCTGGAACAAAATTCTCTTTCAACCCGGTTCAGGTTGAAACGATTTTGGTCTCGCGCAGCTCCGGCCCAGCTCGAAGATGCCCATGCGGTATCCCGCGCCTATTGGTCAACGGGCTATCGGTGAAGGCCTTGCAGGTTGGGTGCTCGGGATCGAGGGCGCCATAGCGGGCCAAGAGGGCTGCCATCGCCGTCTCCGACCCGCGGCTGAACCCATCATCGCATTTGATTGCAATCCCGAGGCCCTGTTCTGGCAGGATTGCTCCAAAGACCCCTTCAGCGCCGGTTTTCACAACGGCGCCTCCTGTCGACGCGCGGATCAACGCGGTGCAAGCCCGCTTCTCTCCTGCAACAAGCAAAGGATGGGCTGCCATCGCTTCTCGCAATCGGACTGCCGCGAGAGCCCGAGCGCCTGAAAACGCCGCCTCTGCCTCGGCGAATTTCGCGAGCGACTGCGCGAAGCCTCGCATCGAAAGAACGAAGTTGGGAGCCGAACAGCCATCGACGGCGAAATCGTGCAGGTCCTCCTCAGCTAACTCCGCCGAGACCTGTTTGACACCCTGCTGGACGGGGTGGTCGATTTCGAGATACTCCGCTACTGCCTAAAAGCAGCGAGGATTTTAACAGGGGCAAGACTCACGATGTAGACGATGCGAGTAACGTATCTATTGCGCTGAGGCAAGGAAGACAACTTCGATCACCACAGTAGCGCAAAATATTAGTGCGATGGCATGATTATTGCCGTCATACAGATAAGTGGTGCCATTCAACTGAGCAGTGAAGTGTAGAAAAAAAAGAAAGAAAAAAGAGCGTATGGAAGCCATATGTTTCCATCTCCTACATGAACACATCGTCTGATTTGGAAGGGAAGTGCTCAAGAAAGTAGGATTTGGTGAGTACTGTGAGAGAATCTAATGTAGGATAGGGGCCAAACGTCGGGACAAGCGCTTGAACTGATATTCAAATTTGGTTCTGTATCAGTGTGTGAAGACCAAACTGAGATCGCAAACCCTCATATCTTGATAGGAACATTTTAACAAATCAACGTTTTTAGGGCCTATTTTCAACTTTGCACTGGGTGGTGTTCAGGGTAAAAGCTAATTCGTCATGGGTCAATTTTTTGGTAATTC
>JBCDAS010000101.1:0-12907 GCA_039185235.1 Pseudomonadota bacterium | reverse complement strand
GCTTCGAAGGTCATCCAATACGATGATTTGCCGATCCGCGAGGCTGTCTGATGGGTGATATCCTTCTCCTGACCTTCATCTTTCTTTGTGCGGGAGTGGTCGCTGTCCCAGTGGCGACCCGTCTCGGCCTTGGCTCGGTCTTGGGGTATCTGATCGCGGGGATCGCCATTGCACCGCTTCTGAGTGCGCTGCATGTCGACGTGGTCAGCGTGCAGCATTTTGCCGAGTTCGGCGTTGTCATGATGCTGTTCCTGGTGGGGTTAGAGTTAGAGCCAGAGCGGCTCTGGCAGATGCGCGCAAGGCTTCTCGGCCTGGGCGGTTTGCAAGTGGTCGTGACCATCGGGCTGATCATGGGTGTGGCGATGTTGCTGGGCCAGCCTTGGACGATTGCACTGGCAATTGGGCTGGTCCTCTCGCTTTCTTCGACCGCAATCGTCCTGCAGACACTGAACGAAAAAGGACTTCTGCGCAGCGATGGAGGCCAGGGGAGCTTCTCGGTGCTTCTTTTCCAGGACATCGCGGTGATCCCGATGCTTGCGCTTATGCCGCTCCTGGCTCTGCCGGAGCTTGCGGATCTTGCCGGTCAGGCGAGCGGTCATGGAGGCGATCACGGGGATCATGGACATGGGGGCACAATTAGCCTGGTCGCGGGGCTTGAGGGGTGGCAGCAGGCCCTGGTGACGCTCGCCGCAATTTCGGTTGTAATCGTAGGAGGCCGACTGGCGACCCGACCAGTTTTTCGGTTTATCGCGATGGCGAAGCTTAGAGAAATCTTCGTCGCGACCGCACTGCTCTGGGTGATCTCAATTGCGCTTTTGATGACCTTGGTCGGCCTCTCACCCGCACTGGGCACATTCATCGCGGGTGTTGTGCTGGCCAATAGCGAGTATCGCCATGAATTTGAGAGCAATATCGACCCGTTCAAGGGGTTATTGCTTGGCCTCTTCTTTATCACGGTGGGCGCCGCGGTGGACTTTGGACTGCTCGCGGAAAGCTTCTTGTCGATCCTGGCCATGACCATTGGTCTGATCGCTCTCAAAGCGCTTGTGCTCTTGGGCCTTTCGCTGGTTTTCGGGATCCGAGGGGCAGATCGCTGGCTCTTCTCTCTTGGTCTGGCGCAGGCGGGAGAGTTTGGCTTTGTCCTGCTCTCATTCACCGTTTCCAATGCAGTCCTACCGCAAGCGCTTGCCGATCAGCTGCTTCTGGTTGTCACGCTATCAATGCTCCTGACCCCTGGTCTGTTCATTTTGTTCGACAGAGTCATTGCGCCCCGTTTGAGCGGTAGTACGGAGCGGGAGGCCGATGAGGTCACCCCCCAAGGCTCGATCATCATCGCCGGTCACGGGCGCTTTGGCGGTATCGTCAATCGGATGCTCCGCGGGCTTGGTTACGAGACGACAGTGCTCGACTATTCCTCCGCACAACTCGATATGCTCAGGACCTTTCACATCCCGGTCTTCTTTGGCGATGCAACCCGCCCCGATCTTTTGCATGCTGCAGGGATCGAACGGGCGGCAATGCTGGTCATTGCCATTGATGATCGTGAAAAGATCACCGAGCTCACTCACTATGTCGTCCACAATTACCCGCATGTTCATGTGGTGGCCCGGGCCATTGACCGTAGTCATGTCTACGAGCTTTACGGGGCCGGTTGTCGAGACATCATCCGGGAGACCTTTGACAGTGGTGTGCGTGCTGGCCGATCGGCGCTCGAGGCGCTGGGGTTGCACCCGTTTGAAGCAGAGCGCAAAGCCCGCCAGTTTATCGATATGGACCGTGCTGCCATCGCAAAGCTGGCGAGTGTCTACGACCCGAACGTGCCGATCCACGAAAACACCGCTTATGTGGAGCGCTCACGAGAGATCATGGCCAAAAACGCGGCCCTGATGACAGGGGCGGACCCTGCCTATTCCAGTGGTCTTCATGCCTGGGTACCGCCCGGTCTCGCCGATGTCGAAGCAGAGACCGAGCGGTCGGTCAGTGACAAACCCAGTTAAATCTGGGTGATCCGGGTGTAGTCATATCCGTATTGCACCAGCACGCGGCTGCCCGCCGGAATCGCCTCCTCGGGATCGCCATTTTGGACGAGGGTGACATGTCGCCCGTCCTCCATCTCGACGATGTACTCGACACCATTGTTGCTGCGCAGGGCCTCCTCGGTCAGATAACCGATCCCAGCGCCAACGAGCACGCCAGCGACAGTGGCCAGGGTGTTGCCTGAGCCTGCACCGATGGTGTTCCCAATGACCCCGCCAGCCGCACCGCCGGCTGCGGTTCCAAGTGGACCGTTCTCGGACTTCACTGTGATCGGGCGCCAGGACAGGACCCGACCTTCGTTGGTCTCGATGATCCGCCCAACATCGGCGCGGGAATAGGTATTGTTGTCAGATACAGCGCAACCAGCAAGCAGGATGCCCGCGGTCATCGTCGCGGCAAGAGTTCTCATGGGTTTGATCAGAGCCATTCCGCTCCCTTTCTCGTCAAGCGATCCAAATCCATCCCCCATCGCTGTCCAGTATAGGGGGAAGCTGGCCATGAATCCAGGCAAGCCCCTTCTTCCTGAGCCCCAGGCACCCTACATTTAAGTGAAGAGGGAGGACCCATGCGAATACTCGATGGAAAACCATTGCCCGAAGATACGCCGGATCCCGAAGCCCATGACATCACCCCGGGATGGGTTGCTCGAAACCGAGAGACACTCCTGCAGATGCGCCGCGTTGGCAGTGCGGTTATGGTGTTCGCGCCGCCCCCGGCGCGGCTGGCTTTGGCAGGCGCGATGGTTGCCGCCGATGCGCTCTTGCTCGCTGATGATGTAAAGCGCCGTATGGAGGACCCCGGAGCTGGGGCCCTGCGCGGGGGAGCGCTTGTCTTGGAGGGGGTTGCCCTCTTTGCCATGAGCCGTTTCGCCCCCACACGGCTGGCGGCCAATCTCGCAGGGATTGAAGCTATGCGATCTGCCCTGATCCGCCTTGAGCGCCGGGGACCGGCTTAGACGTCAGCGCGTCCAACCTCGATCTATCAATGCCTGTTCTTCGGTTGGGCTCAGCGCGGGTCCCGCTCCGAGCTCGTCAAGTGTGGCCGAGAACCCGTCATCATCGGCGCCCGACGCTGGCACGACTTCTTGCGGTTCTGAGCGGGCTAGGGATGCGGTGATCACGATCTCCACATGCCAGCCGCCATCTTTGCCGCGACAGGCAATTCCCATTTCGAGTGTTTCGGGTAGGTGCTCGGCGCGCTCGAATTCGCGGCAGTACCGCTGTTGATCATCCAAGAAGCTGAGCATTGGAACAATTCCATCCGCGGTGCGCTCTCCACTGGGAAGCGTCTCAAGCGGAGTGAATGACGAGGGCGGCGACGATGAGAGTGGCGGCGACGATGGTGCTGAAGACGATGGCGATGAGGCCGGAGATGACGACAGCGATGCAGAAGACGCCTCTTACGAAGATGATGACACCGAGGACTCGGCCATCGAGGCTGCTGCCTATGAAGATGCTGACGATGAAGAGTCTGAAGAAGACGATAAGGGGTTGAGGCCGACTTAGATGACGACCAAGGGGCTCTCGCCGATATTGCCGATGCGATCGGCGACTTGTTCGGGGGTGGGGGAGATCGTGAGACGGTGAACCGCGAGTTGGTAGCACTTTTGGACAATCGGGCAGACGCCGAGTTGACCGCCCTTAGATCTGCGGGCTTTCAAGTCCTGCAAGAGACACCGCTTCCAGCTTTGCAGACCCGCGCGCTTTTGTTGCGCACACCTCTTGGTTTCCGTGAAGAGGAAGCGCTTTCATTGGCCGAGAGCCTGGCGCCTAGTGCGGTGATCAATGCCAATACCCTCTACCAACCCAGCGGTGTCGGGTGCGACGGGGCGTGTGGGGGGGAGCTGATTGCTTTCCGCGAAACGCCGCAGGAAGCCTGCAGCGCGGCACCCATAGCCATGATCGATACCGCAATCGACATCTCGCATCCGACCTTGCGAGATGCGAAAGTTGCAGCACGCAGTTTTGTGACCGAAGAAGCTGCGCCAATGAAATCTCCAAGTTCAAGGCGACGCTCCGGAGGGTAACCGAGCGCACAATAGAAGGCCTATGGGCTGCTATCGGACGTGTCGCCGCCATCTTCGCGCCAGCATAATGCGAAAGTCGCTTCGCTGCCCGCGGATACGATACAGAATGATCAGCATCTGCTCTAAAGACGACCCGAGCGACCGTCCTCGTCGCAACGGAGTCGCCCTCGGTTGCAATGCGGCTTCCTCAGTGTTTGGAACTTAGCTCCAGTCTTGCCTCGTCATCTCAGCAATACGCCAACTGATTAGCCGCCGCGGTGTTTGAAACTGTCCCGTCGGAAGCTGTAAAGCGCCTCGGGGTCGACCGCGACATCGATAACAGCAGGCCCCTCGCAGGCAAGCGCCGCCTCGACGGCATCTGAGACATCTGAAAGCCGATCCGCTCGGAACCCTGCGGCACCATAAACCCGGGCGGCCTCGTCGAAAGGCGGGTTGGTCACGTCTGCGCCGATGTAGCGCCCATCGAAGAAGTCGCGTTGATAGGCCTTCTCAGCACCCCAGCACTGATTGTTCATGACGATGGTAACAGTATTGATCCCATGCTCGACTGCGGTCGAGAGTTCGGGCAGCGTCATCCCAAACCCGCCATCGCCCATCAGGCTGATCACGGGGCGATCGGGCTGGGCCAGTTTGACGCCGAGGCCGCAGGCAAAAGAAAACCCGACCAGGCCGAAGTCGAGTGGCGAAAACAGGCTCTTTGGGCTCCAGTAATTCATCGCATCCGTGGCCTGAAGGCAGAGCGTGCCTGCATCCAACGTCAAAGCTGCATCTTTGGGTAGGGCGCCACGTAGCGCTTTGAAAAGGCCTGAGGGCTGTGTTGGGTGAGTCTCCACCGCCTCGGCATCGCGCTGGACGAGGAAAGCCGAGCGGTCGCGTTTGAACTGCGCTGTCCAAGCCTCGATCTCGACCCGCGCGGTCAAGTTTTTGACCTCGGCAGTCAACTGGCGCGCCGTTTGGGGCGCATCGGCCCAGATCCCGATCTCGATCGGAAAGAAGCGCCCGATTGCTGTCGGCTCAAGTTCCACATGGATGATCTTCGCCGCTCGATTGAGATTGTCGTAGGAGTAGAAGGTCGAGTTGAAGCCGAGCCTGGTGCCAAGTGCGAGGATCACATCGGCCTCCCGCACCAAGCGTGACGCGACTGGGTTGCCGCGCGGGCCCATCTGGCCTGCATTTAGAGGATGGCCAAACGGGATCGCGTCACCATGGCCGGGCGAGGTCACGATCGGGCAGTTGAGGGCCTCCGCCAGCTCCGTCGCGGCGTCATGGCCGAGCGTGGTTTTAATCCCCCCACCTGCGATGATCACCGGCTGGTTCGCCTTGGCCAGGAGGTTGGCCGATGCGTGGATAGCTCCCGGTTCCGCTGCGGGCAAAGCATAGCCGCGATAAGTCTGAGGCGCTGGCATCGGTTCGAACGTGGCTTGTGCGGCAAGGACATCGCGGGGCAGGTTAAGCTGCACTGGACCTCTGCGCGGGCTCAGCGCCGTCCGAAAGGCCTCGCGTACCAGCTCCGGCACCCGCTCGGCCGAGGGTGCGGTCCAAGTCTTCTTGGTGATTGGGGCGAAGAGGGCCTGTTGGTCGACCTCTTGGAACGCGTCTCGGTAGAGATGTCCGGTTGAGAGCGCACCCGCGATCGACACAACTGGCGAGAACGCAGCTTTGGCCTGAGCCAGGCCTGTTGCCAGATTTGTGGCGCCCGGCCCGTTCTGCCCGGCCAAGATGACACCTGCCCGGCCAGAGGCGCGCGCGAAGCCGTCAGCCATATGGGTGCCGGTCCGCTCGTCTCGAATACCGATGAATCGGATCTCTGGTGCATCATAGAGGGCGTCGAACATCTCCATGGTCGCCGAACCGATTAGACCGAAGACATGCGATGTGCCCTCGGCTTTGAGAGCTTCGACGGCTGCCTGGCCGCCGGAGAGGGATTTGGTCATTTCAAAGCTCCGGCAAGAAAGGCAAGTATCGGGTCTGTGAAGGCATCAGGCTCTTCCATCAAGCCCAGATGTTGGAGATGCGGGATGATCTGACATGTGGCGCCAGGGATCTCGGTGGTGATGGCCCAGCTCATGGCGGGCGTGCTTCCGCTGTCGTTCTCGCATGTCATCACAAGGGTTGGGTGCGTGATTGCGGGCGCGGGAGCAATCAATTCGCGAACCCCATGGGCAAGAACCCAGGCGGCTTGGGCATAGCTTTCGGGATCGGCCTCTGCGCGCCAAGCCCGCACCAGGTCAAGCGCCTGGGGATGGGCCGCGCGAAACGCGGGCGTGAACCAACGCTCGAGGGCCGCTGGCAGGGTCGCCATCCGGCCCTCCTGACGGACCTTCGCGGCCCGGGCTTCGACCAGAGCCTGCGCCTCCGGCCCCCGATCGTGGGGGGAGTTGAGGATCACCAGCGCTTGCAGCCGGTCGGCATGGTCGAGCGCAAAGCGCCGATTGATCATCCCGCCGATGGAAAAGCCGATGAGGCTCGCCCGCCGTATCTTAAGCGCATCCAAAAGCCCGACGATCTGATCGGAGAAAAGCGTGAGCGTCGCCGTCCCCGGCGCCGGTCCGCTCTCGCCATGGCCGTAGAGGTCATAGGTAATCACCCGATAGCTGGTCAGCGCGGGCAAATGCGGCTGCCACAGCGCGCGGCAAAGCCCGAGACCATGGATCAGCACCAGAACCGGCGCCTCCGCCGGTCCCGTAATGTCATAGGCCGTCCCGCCCGGCGTTCTGGGCACCTATTCCGCTGCCATTGTCTTGGTCCCATCAGCAAAGGCCGGCATGACCTCATCGATGAAGAGCTTCAGCGACCGGCGTTGGGCTTCCATATCCAGCCCCATGGAGGCATAGTAGATGAACGCGTCCACCCCGAGCGCTTGGTAGCGTTTGAGTTTGGCAATCACCGTCTCGGGCGCGCCGAAGAGCAAGTTCTCCTCCAGCATTACCGGATCGACCCGGACATTGCCGTCGAGTTCGGCCAAAGGCACGCGGTCGGGGAAGCCGTTGCGCACCTCACCGCGTTTCGTCATCAGATTGCCGAACTGGCCCAGAACGCCCCGGATCGCATCCATCGCCCGCGCCCGGTCGGCCGCGTCCTCATAGACCGCTGCATGGCGCATCATGGCAAAGCGGCCCTTGTAGTTGCCGCCCGCCTTGGCGATCGCTTCGTCGAGTTGAGCTTTGTATTTCTCCGCCTCAGCGAATGGCAGGGTCAGCGGCCAGCTCATCACATTGCAGTCATTTGCGACCGCATAGTCGAAGGTGATCGGCGAGCGAGCGGCGACCCAGAAGGGGATCTCCGCTTGTTGCGGTTTCGGGCAGCAGGTCGCGGTTGGAAAGGCCCAATGCTCTCCTTCATGCGTCACATCGCCTTGCCAGAGCGCGCGCACCAGCGGCAGCATCTCCTGCATATAGCGCCAGCCGTCCTTTTGATCGAGGCCTGGGCGCATCCGGTCAAACTCACGCTGATAGGCACCTGATCCGAGGCCAAACTCCAACCGCCCGCCCGAGATCAGATCGACCATCGCCGCCTCGCCTGCGAGTTTGATCGGGTGCCAATAGGCGGCATTGGCCACGCCCGAGCCCAGGCGGATCTGATCAGTCTCGCCCGCCCACCAAGTCAGGATCTGGAACGGGTTCGGCGCGATCGTCATCTCGAGCGCGTGATGCTCGGCGGCCCAGGCGATCTCAAAGCCCGCTTGATCGGCCATCCGCACCATCTCGATCGTGTGGTCGCGGACTGCACGCATGCAGGTCTGCCCGTCCATGCGTTCGAGATTGACGGCGATGTGAAACTTCATCTCCAGCGTGCTCCTGTGAATCCTGACTAATCGAGGCTACGGGAAGCGACGTCTTTGTGAAAACGAATAATACTGCATATATTATTCGAGAATTCCGAATTGGAGGTGGGATGAACCTGAATGCTTTGCAGACGTTTCTGACAATCATCGAGGCGGGAAGTCTGGTGCGAGCCTCCGAGCGGCTGAACGTGACGCAGTCGACTGTAACGGCGCGGCTTAAATCGCTTGAGGACGAACTCGGCCAAAGCCTCGTGAACCGGCATAAGTCTGGCGTGACCCTGACGGGTTCGGGCGAGCGGCTTAGGCGCTATGCTGAGACAATGATCGAGCTTTGGCGTCAGGCACGGCAGGAGACGGCACTGCCGAACACGATCCAGACCGTCTGCAATATCGGTTGCCATGCCGATCTCTGGCCTGGAATGGCCCAAGCTTTGTTCGACGAGATCCGCACCACCCAACCCAAAGTCGGCTTGTCGGTTTGGCATGGCGGTCAGAACGAGCTCTCATCTTGGTTGAACAGCGGGCTCTCGGATGTGGTGCTGACCTATTGGCCCGCGACGCAACCAAGGCAGACCGCGCTGGCCCTAAAGCCGGATGAGTTGATCCTGGTTTCAACACGGCGCGATACCGAACTGAAACGCGATCCTGGGTATTTCTATGTCGAGGCCGGGCAGGAGTTTGGGCGCAAACATGCGGCGGCTTTCGCGGATCAGGCGGCAGCAAAGATCAGCTTTGGCTCGGCGAGCCTTGGGGCGGAGCATGTCCTCACTCATGGCGGCTCAGCCTATCTGCCCCGGCGGATCGTGCAGCCCTTGATTGATCAAGGGCGCCTTTTTCACCTGGCCGACGCGCCCGAGTTCGAACGACCAGCCTATCTCCTCTACAATGACAGCGCTGTAGAGGCTTGGCCATGGTTTGCAGCAGCCCTTGATGCGGCCCTTGGGCTTCAGTTGCCAAACGTTCGGCAATAGGCCACGAGATCCGCTTTCAGATCCGCGACGGGGAGGCCAAGCTCGGCGGAGCGGCGCGTGCCTGCGATCAACCGGATCGGTTCTCCCTGGCCCAAGGGACGACGGTCAAGGCAGATGCAGCCGGAAGCAGCGAAGACCTCTTCAATGATCGCACCAACCTGGTCAAAGCGGATGGGCTGGCCGCTGCCAAGGTTCACGGGGCCGTCCAAATTGCTTGCTGCCAGAAGTGCAAGCGCTTGGCCTAAGCGGTCGACATGCCAGAAGTCCCGGATTGTGTCTGCAGGTCCGCACTCGATCCGGTCTCCGCTGCGCGTAGCTGTGATCATCAGAGGTATGAGGCGGGTCAGCGGTTCACCAGGGCCGAACATAAAAAACAGCCGCGCCCAGGCGGCAGATCGGTCGAACTCGGCGGCGATCTGCACGAGCGCTTGGCCGGTGCGCAGTTTGGCCGCGCCATACTCGGTATGCGGGTTCAGCGGATCAGCTTCGTCAAAAGCCTCGGCACCGGTGCTCCAGTCGTATTCAGCGCAAGAGCCGGTGGCGACAACCCGACCACCCCCTGCATCATAGAAGCGACGGAAAAGATCCAGCGATGCCTCCTCCCAAGCCGCGTTCAGAGGACTCGTCCAAAACTTTCCATGCTCGGTCACCCAGGCGAGGTGCAGGAGGATATCGGCGTTCGCCTCTTTGATCAGATCTGCTCGGTCCTTCGGGGTCAGGAGGTCCCGGCGCGGGCCATCATGAACTGTGAAGCCTTGACGCTCCAGCGCGCGGACAGTTGGGCGGCCGATGAACCCGCCCCGCCCTGTGACCAGAATCCGCTGGTCAGCCATCGTTGATTAGCGAATGCGATTGGTCTCGATCGGAGAGGACACTTGGCGTCAGCGGCCACTCGATCCCCAGCGCAGGGTCATCCCAACGCACCCCCCCCTCCGCCTCGCGTGTCCAGGGATAGTCTGTGATGTAGAGAAGCTCTGTATCGGCTGCGAGGGTGATGAACCCATGGGCTATCCCTTTGGGCCAGAGAATTGCCCGCTTGTTCTCCTCCGTCAGTTCTGCGCCGAACCATTTGTGGCGTGTCGGGCTCTCAAGGCGGAGATCGACACCGACATCCCAGACCGCGCCGCGGAGGCAGCGAACCAGCTTGGCCTCAGCATGGGGTGGAATCTGATAATGCAGGCCGCGAAGCGTGCCTTGCTGGGCATTGAAGGATTGCGAGATTTGGCAGGGCGCGAAATTGACGCCTGCGGCGGCGAACTCCTCTGGGCAAAAGTGGCGCGCGAACCAACCACGGTTGTCCCCGGCTGGGGTCGCCTCGATCAAAGCGACGCCTTCAATGAACTGAGCCGAGAATTTCATGGCGTCGCCTCGAGGAACGCTTTCAGCTGTGCTTCGCTAACCGAGGCCATATCTGCCCCGTCCAGCCAAGCCCGATACCAATCTGCTGTCCAGTGGAGTGCCTCGTCCCGGGTCAACCGATCGGACCAGCCAAGCGCCTGGCGCGCAGCGGTGGCGTCCAGAGAGAGCATCTTCATCTCCACCGATCCCGGCACAGGTTGATGTGCCCAGCCAGGGCTGCCAAGAGCCGCTGTGATGACCTCCGCTGCCTCGCGTACAGTCGTTACTGGCTCCGGCTCTGGCCCGATGTTGAGCGCAGGTAAATCTGCGCCGCCCGCAATCGCCTCGGTATGAAGGAAGTAACCGCCGAGACAGTCCAGCACATGCTGCCAGGGGCGCGTTGCCTCGGGATGGCGCAGGATGACGGGCTCACCCGCAGCGGCTGCCCGGACAATATCGGGGATGATCCGCGCTTCGGAGAAGTCTCCCCCTCCGATCACATTGCCAGCCCGCGCGGTCGCCAATGCTCCGCCGGGATAGGTCGCCCGCCACGAAGAAACCAGAAGCTCTGTCGCAGCTTTGGACGCGGAGTAGGGATCTTTGCCGCCAAGCGGGTCGCTCTCAACAAAGGCGCGTCCCGTATCGTCGTTGCGATAGACTTTGTCCGAGGTGCAGACGAGGCAATGCGCGTCAGGCGAGAACCGTCGAAGCGCATCTAGCAAGTGCCCGGTGCCGATCAGATTGGCGCCATAGGTCTCGATTGGGTCACGGATCGCGCGGCCAACGATCGCTTGGGCCGCCATGTGAATTACGAGATCAGGCTTTGCGGTTATGACCGCGTTGTCGACCGCCTTGGCATTGCGGAGATCCCCTTCAAGATGCGTGATCCGGTCTTCGATCCCAGCGAGCCCAAAGAGGTGTGGGGTCGTTTCCGCTGGCAACGCGAACCCGGTGACCGAGGCGCCCAAATCGCTCAGCCACAACGCCGCCCAAGAGCCTTTGAACCCGGTTTGTCCGGTCAGCAACACGCGTTTTTTAGACCAAAAGGCTGGGTCTGGTAGGCGGCTCATTCCCAGATCTTCCAAGGTGCGCCTTCGGCCCAAAGTTGTTCCAACTGGCGCTTGTCTCGCAGCGTGTCCATGGGGCGCCAGAAGCCTTTATGGACGAAGGCTTGGAGTTGCCCGTCGCGGGCCAGGCTCTCGAGTGGTTCGGCCTCCCATGTGGTCGCGTCACCCTCGATCCGATCGATTACCGAGGGCTCCAGAACAAAGAACCCGCCATTGATGAGCGCACTGTCGCCTGGTGGTTTCTCCATAAACGCGTCCACTCCTGTGCCGGTCATGGATAACGCGCCGAACCTGCCGGGCGGCACAGTGGCGGTGAGCGTCGCCTCTTTGCCATGGGCCTTGTGAAACGCGATCAGGGCAGAGATGTCGACATTCGAGACGCCATCCCCGTAGGTCATGCAGAATGTCCCATCCAAATGCTCCCGTACGCGGTGGAGGCGCCCGCCGGTCATCGTCTCGAGCCCGGTATCGACCAGCGTGATCTTCCAGTCTTCGGCTTGGCTTCTTTCATAGACAATCTCACCGCTCGCCAGATCAATCGTCATGTCAGAGTTATGCTGGCGATAGTTGGCGAAGTACTGCTTGATCGCCCAGCCTTTGTAGCCGCAACAGACGATGAAGTCTTTGATCCCATGATGGGCGTAGATCTTCATGATATGCCAAAGGATTGGGCGGCCGCCGATCTCGATCATCGGCTTGGGACGGACATCCGATTCCTCGGCAATCCGGCTGCCGAACCCACCCGCGAGCAGAACTGCCTTCATTTTTGTTCCTTTGCCGCCTTCGCGGGGGGTATAGAAAACGCGCTCGCCCGGTGCAACTGTCGAGGCTCTGGCGCTTATCAAGCTTGGTTGTTAGAACCCCCGCCGATCCGAAAGGAAGGAGCCGCGATATGTCGACTTGCCGGTTTTGCGGAGCGCAGCTGAGCTTGTGCTTAGTTGACCTTGGTGAGACACCTTTGGCGAACTCCTATTTGGAACCAACGGCTGAGGCGATCGCGGCGGAGCGACGGTTTCCTTTGAAGGCGATGGTTTGTGAGCGCACTTGGTTGGTGCAGTTGGAGCATGCGGTGCCAGCCGATGCGATTTTCGACCACGACTATGCGTATCTCTCCAGCTTTTCCGAGAGCTGGGTTGCCCATGCCAAACGGTATGCTGATGCGATGATTGAGCGCTTTGGTCTCGGGGCCGAGAGCCTGGTTGTCGAGATCGCATCGAACGATGGCTACTTGCTGCAGCATTTTCATGCGGCTGGTGTTCCAGTGTTGGGGGTCGAGCCTGCGGGTTATGCTGCCTCGGTGGCCGAGGAGAAAGGCATCCCTAGCCGCGTGATGTTCTTCAATGCTGACGCTGCAGAGGATTTGGCAGTAGAAGGATCTCAGGCAGATCTTATGGCTGCGAATAATGTGCTAGCACATGTCCCAGATATCAGCGGTTTCGTCGCGGGGTTTCCAAAGATCCTCGCGCGAGAAGGGGTTGCGACTTTTGAGTTCCCGCATCTGGCTAATCTGCTCAGCCAAGTGCAGTTCGATACAATCTATCATGAGCATTACTCCTATCTCTCGCTTTTGGCGGTCGAGACGGTTTTACAATCAGCGGGTCTGCGGGTTTTCGATGTCGAGAAACTGCCCACCCATGGCGGATCGCTTCGCGTCTTCGCTTGCCATCAGGCAGCGTCGCACCAG
>JBCDAS010000100.1:0-12938 GCA_039185235.1 Pseudomonadota bacterium | reverse complement strand
TGTGGCCCCATGGTCCTCGACTTGATCATCAAGATCAAAAACGAGATTGACCCTACACTCACCTTCCGCCGCTCTTGCCGCGAGGGAATCTGTGGATCGTGTTCCATGAACATTGATGGGACGAACACGCTAGCTTGTCTGAAAGCCATTGATGAGATCAAGGGCGATGTGAAGATCTATCCGCTGCCGCATATGCCGGTGGTCAAGGATCTGGTGCCGGACCTCACCCACTTCTATGCCCAGCATGCTTCGATCAAGCCCTGGCTCGAGACCGAAAGCCCCACACCCGCAAAAGAATGGCGCCAAACTGCGGAGGACCGCTCCAAGCTGGATGGCCTTTATGAATGTGTTCTCTGTGCTTGTTGTTCCACATCCTGTCCGAGTTACTGGTGGAACGGTGATCGCTACCTTGGTCCTGCGGCGCTTTTGCATGCCTATCGCTGGCTGATCGACAGCCGAGATGAGGCGACCGGTGACCGGCTGGATCATCTCGAGGATCCATTCCGCCTCTATCGCTGTCACACCATCATGAACTGCACCAAGACTTGCCCAAAGGGATTGAACCCCGCCAAGGCAATCGCCGAGATCAAGAAGATGATGATTGAGCGCCAAGTCTGAGGGACGCGCAGAGCTGAGTGCGCACCTCGAATCTGGATCCTCATTCGATTTTGCGGGATGACGTAGTGTAAAGTTAATTCCGTGTTAATGGTTAACGCCTACGGTTTCGCTATGTCTCGTGTGGTTCAACTGTCAGATTTCCGACTGTTCCAGGGCAAACCTCTGGCACCCCGCACTCGTCCGATCCAATGGTATGGGCTTCAAGTACCTGAGGAGACAGCGGCAACCCTCTCAGTTTTTCCAAAATGCATCCGCTCGCGGTCACAAGCGCCATCGGAACTCGATTTTGCGGCTCGGATGCTGCGCGCTTTGACCCGCCGCCAAAGTCGCTTCTTGTTCTTAGATGCTGGGATCGGCCTGTTGCCGGCCTTAGTCGCCCATTCCGGGGCAAGGCGTGTCATCGCCTTTGACGCCTGGCGACCAAGTGTCGGTGTGATGGCCAAGCTTTTCTCGCAGAACAGGCTTGGTGCCGAGGCGATCTTTGGCACGCTCCGACCTGAAGTACCCCTGCAAGATCAAACAGTCTTTGCCGTTGACCATGTCCCGTGTTTTGATCGGGATCTCATCTTGAATGAGGAGAAGATCGATACGATCGTCCTGACTGTCGGCACAACGGATCCAACGATCCTCAACGGATTGCCTGCACATGTCAGACATGTCGTGATCACTGATGGACCGGAAGCTCCCCCTGCTGCAGAGCGTGATCGTTTGATCGTACAGATCATCTCTGAGGGGTTCTCTTACGATCCCAACCGATCCGAACGCAACGCACTCCTGTTCCGCCGCTTGGCCTAAGCCATCTCCCGCTCTGCCGGATAGCTGTCTGATTGCATCTCCGCCAGACGCGATGCGGTGCGCTCGAACTCAAACGCGCCTTTACCCTCTGTATAAAGCTCCTCAGCTGGTGCTCCGGCCGATATGTAGAGCTTCACTTGCGCTTCATAGAACGCGTCGATCAGGGTAACCAACCGTTTGGCCTCGTTGTTCTGCTCCCAGCCGAGCTTTGGCACATCATCCAATAGGAACGTGTCGAACCGTTCGGCAATCGCCAGATAATCTGAGGGGCCGAGGGGTTTCTCGCAGAGTTCCTCGAAGTTTGCCCGGCCCACATCCTCCGTCGCCTGATCGATCCGCACGCGTCGCCCGCGGATCGAGAGCGTGACGGGCTCTGAGTCCTCGCCCGCTGTCTCCCGCTGCCAGGCCGCATCCATTCCCATCTTTGCGCCAGGCCCGAGAGGCCAGAAATACCGCTGCTCCTTTGTTGCGCGTCCCAGCCGGTAATCGGTCGGGCTGTCCAACTCGACGATATCCACCCGCTCCTTCAAAAGCTGGATAAACGGCAGAAACAACGCCCGGTTCAGCCCATCTTTGTAAAGATCGTCGGGCGGGCGATTCGAGGTCGCCACCACGACGACCCCACGTTCGAACAGAGCTTCGAACAGCCGCCCGAGGATCATTGCATCCGTAATGTCGGTGACCTGGAATTCGTCAAAGCAAAGCAGCGTTGCACTCTCCGCCACCTCCTCGGCAACTGGACGGATCGGATCCTTTACATTGCTTTCACGCGCGATAGGCACACCCACATGGATTTCCGCCATGAAGGCATGGAAATGCACGCGCCGCTTGGCGCTCACGGGTGCATGTTCGAAGAACAGATCCATGAGCATCGACTTGCCTCGGCCGACACCGCCGAACATGTAGATCCCCGCGAGCGCCTTGTCCTGTTTCGCGGCCTTGCGCCCAAATCCGAGCCAGCCGAGGGCCACTTGCTTCCCGCGATTGGGATCATAGCCTTTCAGCCGCATGTGCAGGAGTTGCAGTTTCTCAACCGCCGCGCGCTGGGCGTTATCCGGCCGAATGGTCCCCTCGGCAATCTGCGCGCGATAGAGCGACATCGGGCCATCGATCATGCCGGCCTCCCCTGCCGCGGTCCATGCCACTATTCTAAAAGCGTGAGGAAGGCCATCACAAGACTTGCTTTGACGGATCTTGCCTCGAGAGCCACAGTCAGAAGACTGGAGCGCTCTATGAAACTCTCGAATCAAGCCATCATCATCGCCGCCGGGGCGGTCATCCTCTCGATCAGCTTCGGGATCCGCTCGGTCTTTGGCGTGGTGCTCGACCCGATCTCAGACACCTATGGTTGGCCGCGAGAGGTCTTTTCCCTGTCCATGGCGATCCAAAACATGGTCTGGGGGCTCGGCCAACCCTTCTTTGGCTGGATCGCCGACCGGTTTGGCGATCGCAAGGCGCTCTGGCTTGGTTTTGCAGCGTATCTGGTTGGCATGTTGATCAGCGTCTATGGCTCGACGCCAATGATGCAGCATACAGGTGCGGGCGTCATGGTGGGGTTTGGCGTATCCGGTACAGCCTTTGGCATCATCCTCTCGGTGGTTGGGCGCGCAACGCCAGAAGAGAAGCGGAGCCAAGCCTTGGCCCTGGCTGCGGCCTTTGGCTCGATCGGTCAAATGCTGATGCCAGCGCTGACAGGTGTCTTGGTAGAGATGCTTGGTTGGCAAACCGCTCTTCTGGTGATCACGCTCTTCTTGATCCCGATGGCAATGTGCATTCCGTTCATGAAGGCCGAGATGGTCGCCGGAAACGCGGCGCAGAGCGATGATCTTTCGACGCCTGATCTGCTGAAACGCGCCTTCGGCCACTCCTCCTATCTGCTGCTCACAGCCGGATTCTTCGTCTGTGGGTTCCATGTGGCCTTCATCGGCGCCCATTTCCCGGCCTTCGTGGCCGAGGTCTGTGCGACCCCTGAAGGGCCCGCGACAGAGCTTGGCGCGCTGACGCTCTCCATTGTCGGTGTCGCCAATTTTGTAGGCACCCTGATCGTTGGCCAGCTCGGTGCGCGGCTGCCGAAGCCTTGGATCTTGTCTGCGATTTATGCGCTGCGGGCGCTTGTGATCTTTGTCTTCATATCCTTTCCCTTCACACCGCTTACCGTGATCATCTTTTCGGTCTGCATGGGGCTTTTGTGGCTGACCACAGTGCCACTGACCTCTGGCCTCGTCGCGACCATGTTCGGGCCCAGACATATGGGAACACTCTATGGGATTGTCTTCCTGAGCCACCAGGTTGGTAGCTTCATCGGGATCTATATGGGCGGTCGGGTTTACGACCTCTACGGCAATTACGATCTGATCTGGTACGCCTCGATCGCGCTTGGCATCTTCTCGGCCATCGTGCATCTGCCGGTGAGAGACCGGGCCTGGAGCCCAGCGCCCGCCTAAAAAAAACGGCGACACCATCGGGGACCCAATGGTGTCGCCTAGATAGGAAAGATCCACAACACAACGATGGATCGGCTTTCAAGAGCTCGCTTTGATCTGCATCAAACCTTTCGATCTTGAGCCAGATCGCCCGCCAAATGGGTCTCGCCGCGTTCACGGGCAAGGAGCGTTTGTTTCTGACGTTCGGCGAATCTCGCCCGGTCTTCGTCCGAGTACTCGTCCATACAAGCCGCACAACTGATGCCTTCGACATAATCGGGATGGTCTTGATCTTCAGGTGAGACCGGTCGCCCGCACGCGTGACAGAGCATGTGATCGCCTTCGGCGAGCCCATGACCCACAGCTACCCTGCCGTCGAAAACAAAGCATTCGCCATCCCAACGTGTTTCCTCAGGGTTGATCTTCTCCAGATACTTCAGGATGCCCCCTTTGAGATGCCTGACTTCGGGGACGCCCTCGCTAAGGAGATAGCTCGAGGCCTTCTCGCACCGGATCCCCCCGGTACAGAACATCGCGATACGTTTACCTTCGAACTGGGCCTTGTTTGCCCGCCACCAATCAGGAAATTCGCGGAAGCTCGCGGTCTGAGGGTCGATCGCACCGGCAAAGGTGCCGATCTGGACTTCATAATCGTTGCGCGTGTCGATCACCACGGTGTCCGGGTCATCGACCACTGCGTTCCACTCTTCAGGCTCGATATAAGTGCCAACTGCCCGGTTTGGGTCGACACCGTCGATGCCCAGCGCCACGATCTCTTTCTTTAATCGAACCTTCAGGCGGCGAAACGGCATCTCCTCCGCAGCGCTCTCCTTCCAATCGAGATCTTCGAAGCCCGGTAAGTTGCGGAGGTTCGCGAGCACCCTGTCAATCCCCATCCGGGTGCCTGCGATTGTTCCATTGATCCCTTCTTGTGCCAACAGGATCGTTCCCCGTACGCTGGCGCTACACGCGCATTTCGCGATCGCCTCTCGATGCAGCTCGGGCTCCAGCGGGGCGAAGTGATAGAAGGCGGCGACGACATAGCTCATAATGCGAGCCTATAGACGGTTTGGAGCCGTGAATGAAGATCATCGAGAACACTGACGACAAGCTTTTGCTCTCGAGCCGCCCTTGGCTTTTTGTGGGGGTCATTTGGTTAGGCGGGATTGGTATGATCTCAAACGCTGTCTTTGCCATGGGCGGGGATACGGTCGCGATGCGCCTGCTCGCCATGGCAATCGGCTTAGGTATCTGCTGGCTTGCCTGGCGCTACATCCCATTCATCACCGTCGAGTTCAATCGCCCGCGTGGCCAGATGCTCCACCAATCCCATCGTTTGGTCTATCCAGGCTGGTTCAAACTCGATCTCAACCGGATACAACGTGCCCGGCTCGAAGCACAATGGAGCGGCAGTTCGCGGACGACGCGTCTCGTCCTTGAGATCGAGGGCGATGTTGTTCCACTCGAATATGGCGGCAAAGCGAAAGCCCATTACGATGTCGTTGAGGCGATCAACGAATGGCTGACACGGCCAGTTTAAGGATCAGCAATCAGGCCTAAACCTTTGACGTTTGTTCAGGCGACCTCGGGCTCAGGGGGTTCGCCGACGGTCCGGATCACACCTTCGATCAGCGTCAATTCATCTTTCAGCCTTAGCCGCTCGCGTTTCAGCGCCTGGATCATGAGGAAATCGGGGAGGGGGTGACGGTTCTCCTGTTCAAGACGTTCCTCGATATAGGCTCGACGCTCCTGGATAACCTCACGCCAATGCGTAAGCGACCTGGTCTTCTTCGTGGACCCATCCTGAAACATGAAAGAACCTCCATCTCTGTGTTGTTCAGTTGTGACCGCGACGGATATTTTGCTGCACGGGCAACACCAAACCCACTTGATATCATTCAAATGATCGCGCCCGCGCTGCGCCGACTATTCATCGCTGCTGTTCAGAGATTGACATGTTCATCCCTCTGGAAAAGAGAGCGATGCTTGGAATCTTGATAGGATTTTCCAATGGGGCGATTACATTGCGATGGAGGTAAGCGATTAAAGTGCTGTGGCTCTAGTGCTCTTCGAAAGCGAGCGGTCAAACCATGGAAACTGCAAATATCACGCTTCGGCATCTTCGCTATCTCATCGCGCTTTCTGACACTGAGCACTTCCGGCGCGCAGCTGAGAGATGTGGTGTCAGCCAGCCATCTCTGAGTGCTCAGATCCAGAACATCGAAGGGGTTTTGGGTGTGCAATTGGTCGAGCGTGGAAGATCCGGCGTCGCTTTGACTCCGATCGGTCGAGAGATCGTCTCGAGAGCCCGTCGTGTTCTGGAGAATGTCCAAGATATCGCCGATCTCGCGGCCTCCGCTCAGCATGGATTAATCGGAACGATCAAACTTGGAGCGAAACCGACGCTGGGACCGTACTTGCTGCCCCACATCGTGACCCGCCTGCACCGAGAAAACCCAAGTCTCAAGCTCTACGTTCGCGAAGGCGCACCGAGGGAATTGGAGTTCGAGCTTGCCAATGGACTGCATGATGTGATTCTGGCCCAGCTCCCCGTTGTTGGAGCAGAACTGACAACAAGGCGTCTGTTTCGCGAGCCGCTCTACCTCGCTTTGCCGGCGGACCACCCGCTTGCTCAGCACAAGATCGTTCCAGTCAAAGCGTTGGTTGGCCTGCAGGTCTTGTCGCTCAACCCACACTACCATCTGCATGATCAGATCAGTGGGTTATGCTCGGAATTCGGGGCCTCCCTCCTCCGCGACTACGAGGGGACGAGCCTCGATGCCTTGCGCACGATGGTAGGCATGGGGATGGGCGTGACCTTCTTGCCCGCACTCTACGCCCAGTCCGAAATCGGACCCCATAGCGAAGTTGTCACCCGGCCAATCGAACGGCGCAGTATCCACCGCTCTATCGGCTTGGTCTGGCGCAAGAGCGCTGGACGCGCCCGCGCCTATCACGCCATTGCTGATCTCATCCACGAGATTGCCTCGCAGGAGTTTCCAGCGCTGACGATGGAGGGGTGAAAGACTGCTACGATAGGAAAATCCGATCAAAGTGGCCCGTACCGCTGCGTTGCGCCAGATCCATCTCCTGCCACATTGTTTTTGCAAGTCGTGGGAGACAGACATGTTCGGAATCGCCAGTTTTTTCAACAATCCAACGCGGCTTACTCACAGTGCCGACTTTTCGGAATTGTTTGACACAGACGGTGCTGCAGAAGCCCGCGTCAGCGAAAGCGACACGCGCGCCTTGTCCAAAGATGCGGTTCAGGATGCAGCAAATGCGCCATCGTTGGTCGAAGCCGATCAATCGCAGTGCGAGACGGTGACAGACCGCGCGGCGTGAGCCTGTCGCCTGACCATCAGCCCCAACCGGCTGTTTGACAGCCGATGAAAATCCACCTATAGCAGCGGCGCTTTCGGAAGTTTGACGCTTCCGGTCCCAAGAATGGCTTGGGATCGCCACCGGTCAGCGCGTTGCGCCCACCGGTGCTTTTGTCGTTTTGAGGGAGGGATCCCATGTTTGAATCGCTGTCTGACCGCCTCTCCGGCGCGCTCGAGAAGCTCACTGGGAAAGGTGCGCTCAGCGAGGAGGATGTGAAAACCGCGCTCCGCGAGGTGCGTGTGGCCTTGCTTGAGGCTGATGTCTCCCTCCCCGTCGCCCGCGATTTTATCAAAGAAGTCCAAGAGAAAGCCACCGGCCAATCGGTTCTGAAGTCCGTCACACCCGGCCAAATGGTCGTCAAGATCGTCCATGATGCGATGGTCCAAATGCTGGCGGGCGAGGATCCAGAGCCCGGCGCGCTCAAAATCGACACGCCGCCTGCGACTATCCTGATGGTGGGTCTGCAAGGCTCGGGTAAGACCACCACCACTGCCAAGCTCGCCAATCGGATCGCCCAGCGCGAGGGCAAACGCATCCTGATGGCCTCGCTCGACACCCGCCGCCCGGCGGCGATGGAGCAGCTGGCCGTTCTCGGCAAACAGATCGGCGTTGATACGCTGCCGATCATGCAGGGCCAGAACGCGGTGGCGATCACCAAGCGCGCCAAGCAACAGGCGACGCTGGGAGGCTATGATGTGGTGATGCTCGACACGGCTGGCCGCCTTTCGATCGATGACGAGTTGATGGGCGAGGTGGAAGAAGTCCGCGACACCGCCAAGCCGAACGAGACGCTTTTGGTCGTCGATGGCCTCACGGGCCAGGACGCGGTGAACACGGCTGAGAACTTTGACGGGCGCATCGGCATCTCTGGCGTCGTGCTCACTCGGATGGATGGTGACGGCCGGGGTGGTGCTGCGCTCTCGATGCGTGCTGTCACCGGCCAGCCGATCAAGTTCGTTGGCCTGGGCGAGAAGATGGACGCGCTGGAGGAATTCCACCCCGAACGGGTCGCGGGCCGCATCCTTGGAATGGGTGACATCGTCAGCCTAGTCGAAAAGGCCCAAGAGACGATCGAGGCTGAAGCGGCGGAACGCATGATGAAGCGCTTCACAAAAGGCCGCTTCGACATGAACGATCTGAAGTCTCAGCTGCAGCAGATGCAGAGTATGGGCGGGATGGAAGGGATCATGGGCCTCCTTCCCGGTATGGGCAAAATGTCCAAGCAGATGAGCGAAGCCGGGATCGACGACCGGGTCCTCAAGCGCCAGATCGCCATCATAGACTCGATGACCAAGGAAGAGCGCAAGAAGCCCGAACTGATGAAGGCCAGCCGCAAGGAGCGGGTGGCCAAAGGCTCGGGCAACCATGTCTCAGAGATCAACAAGCTCCTCAAAATGCACCGCCAAATGGCCGACATGATGAAAAAGCTCGGCAAGAAGGGCAAACGCGGCATGATGAGCATGATGCAGCAGATGATGGGTGGCAAGATGCCCGGGATGCCGGGCGGTATGCCCCCGGGAATGCCAGGTGGCATGCCTGGCGGCGGTGCAATGGCCGATCCTTCGCAAATGCCAAAACTCCCAGGCGGTCTCGGTGGCATCGGGGGTGGTCTCGGCGGTGGTCAACCACTGCCCCCGGGCCTAAGCGGGTTCGGCAAAAAGAAATGACCATCGCCCCTGTCATCGAGACTTACCGGCTCAGGCTCCGCCCGCATCGGGCCGAGGATTTTGAGGCTTGGGCCGCGTTCCTCGCCTCGGACCGCTCAGTTCATATGGGCGGGCCCTATTCTCGCAAGGACGCTTGGTATTTCTTCGCCGCGGAAGTGGGTGAATGGCCGCTCTACGGCTATGGCGCTTGGGCGGTCGAGATGGCAGATACAGGCAAGTTCGTGGGCCAGGTCAGCGTGAGCAAACCGGACGATTATCCAGAACTAGAGTTGGGTTGGGCCGTGCTCGACACTTTCGAAGGCCAGGGCATCGCCTATGAGGCCGCCATTGCCGCGCGAGGTTTCGCCTTCGACACGCTCGGTCGCGCCTCGATCGTCAGCTATATCGATCCGGAAAACACGCGCTCGATCCGCCTGGCCGAACGGCTTGGCGCTGAACAGGATCTGGACGCTCCTGGTCAAGATGCCACCGATTTGGTTTATCGCCATTGGGCAGCCGCCCGGGGGCAAGCATGACCCAAATGCTCGCAACCGATCCGTTAAAGAACGCGTCAACCGGCCCGCAACAGGCTGAGGCATTCATGGGCTTCTATGCCTCTGATCGGGCCCACTTTTTCATCGGCCATCTTACCCGTGAAGACGCACGGCGCCGGTTTACGCTTGATCTCGGCCATTGGATGCTCAGGAGTTTCGGCATGTTCTCGGCGCGTGACCGCGCGAGCAACGGCTTCTACGGCCTGATTGGCTACTGGTTTCCCGAAGGTCGGCAGGAATACCAGCTTGGCTGGTTCATGACCAAGCCCGCCGAAGTTCCCGGCATAGTGTTCGAAGCCACCATCGAGGTCCGCAACGACCCCGATCGTCGTTTTATTTGGAAGACTCTGATCGGCTATTTCCATTCCAAGAACATCCGCTCGCGCGCAATGGCCGAGCGGCAGGGTGGACCTGTAGATCAAAGCGCCGTCGAGCCCCGCCCGAGCATGCTCGCCTACCGTCTTCCAGGACCGGAGGCGATCTGATGGAAGCGGTTCAAACCCTCCAAACCGAGCGGCTAACGCTCCGCCAACCCGGTCCTTCGGATGAAGCGGATTATGTTGCCTTCATGCTCTCAGATCGGGCGCGCCATGTCGGTGGGTCGTCGGATCGAAAGCGTGCCTGGTATGCGTTTGCAACCGAGCTTGGCCATTGGGCCATACGAGGTTTCGGTATGTGGGCGGTTACTCAGCATGGAGACGATCGCGCGATCGGGTTCGTTGGCCCATGGTATCCTGATACTTGGCCCGAACATGAGCTCGGTTGGTTCCTCTATGCCCAGGCAGAGGGCAAAGGTATCGCCTATGAGGCGGTCTTCGCCGCTCGCGAGCATGCTTTCAAAAGCCTCGGTTGGGAAACCGCTGTCAGCTACATTGATGAGGATAATCTCCGGTCCCGCAAGCTTGCTGAACGCCTGGGCGCAGTGCTTGATCCTTCCGCTGCCTGGCCGGGCCAAAGTGCTGGTGCGGAACCATGCCTCGTCTACCGCCATCCCGCGCCCGAGGCTTTGCAATGATCGCGATCCCGACACTTGAAACTGAGCGCTTAGTGCTGCGCGCACCGGCTTCGGAGGATGCGGACCTCTATGCCGAGTTCTTCGCGGATGCCGAGGGCTCGGGCAATTATGGTGGTCCGTTGCGCCCTGATCTGGCCTGGCGCGTCCTGGCCCAGGACTTCGGTCATTGGCATCTCAAGGGCTTCGGCAAGTGGGTTTTGGTCGAAAAATCCACCGATCGGACGGTCGGCGGTTGCGGCATCGTTCACCCGGAAGGCTGGCCCAGCCATGAGCTTACCTGGTGGCTCTTGCGGGCGGCTCGTGGGAAGGGCTACGCGACCGAGGCTTCCCGTGCTGCAATCGCTTTTGCGCATAATAGACTGGGCTGGTCCATGGTCGAGACGCATATGCGCGATGCCAATGCGCCCGCGCGCGCCATTGCAGAACGCCTCGGTGGCCGTATCGTCCGCCGGGAGGTTTTTCCAGATGGCGTACCGCGGGACATCTTCGAGATTCCCTGCCAAATGGCGGAGGCGCAGTGATGGCCGAGATGTTGGAAACCGAGCGTTTGCGCTTGATCCCGCTTGGTCCTGAGCATGTCGAGCCTCATGTCGCCTACCTCTCCTCGGAACGGTCACACTATGTCGGTGGGAACAAGCCGCGCGACGATGCCTGGCGCACGGTGGCCATGCTCACCGGACATTGGGTTCTGCGGGGTTGTGGCCCCTGGGCGCTGATCCAGAAAGCGACCAGCGAGATGGTCGGCTTGGTCGGCCCATGGTATCCAGAGGGCTGGCCAGAGCGAGAGATGAGCTGGTCCGTCTACGCCAAAGTTGAAGGCAAAGGCTACGCGCGAGAGGCGGCGATTGCAGCCCGCGAACATGCTTACAACGTGCTCGGCTGGGACACCGCCGTCAGCTATATCGACCCAGAGAACACGCGCTCCATTGCGCTTGCCGAACGCCTCGGCTGTCAACTCGATCCCAAGGCCGCTGCACCGGAAAAAGGTGCCCCGATCCTCGTCTATCGCCACCCCTCGCCGGAGGCGCTCAGATGATCCAGGTCAACATCCCAACGCTCGAGACCGAACGCCTCGAGTTTCGCGCCCCCTCAGAGGATATCTTCGCCGACGAGATCGAATTCTGGCAGTCCGACCGTTCTGCGGGCATGGGCGGACCAGAACAGCGCGACCTTGTCTGGCGTCAGATCGCCGCCGTGATCGGCCATTGGGTCATGCGTGGCTACGGCCGTTGGGCGGTCTATGAGAAAGCCACCGGCAAGTATTGTGGCCTGGTCGGGCTCTGGTATCCCGATGGTTGGTTCGAGCCCGAAATCGCCTGGGCGGTTATGCAGCATGCCGAAGGCCGCGGGATCGCGTATGAGGCTGCTGTCGCTTCCCGCCGCTACGCCTATAAAGAGCTTGGCTGGACCACGGCGATCAGCTCCATCGCGCTCACCAACAGCCGCTCGAAAGCGCTTGCCGAACGGATGGGTGCCACGCTTGAGCGGACCTATGAACACCCCAGCTTTGGCACCATGGAAGTCTGGCGCCACAAAGGACCGGAGGAGCTGTCATGAGCGATACCGAACGCGCCGAAGCGCTGCTTGCTGATCTCAGATCCTCGATCGACAATCTCGACGCGATCCTGGTCCACACCCTGGCCGAGCGCTTCAAATGCACCCAGGCGGTCGGCCGCCTTAAGGCGCAACACACGCTCCCCCCCGCCGATCCTGCCCGCGAGGCACGCCAGATCGAACGGCTCGAAGCACTCTGCGCTGATAGCGGCCTCGACCCCGATTTTGCCAAGAAATTCCAGCGGTTCATCATCGATGAGGTGATCCGCCACCACCGCCAGCTCCAAGAGTAACGCAACTTCAGGAATAGGCCTCGACCAGAGGCTTCACCGGTCATCAAAGGAGAAACACCATGGCCATTAAAATCCGGCTCGCTCGTGGCGGGTCCAAGAAGCGCCCCTTCTACCGCATCGTGGCGGCTGACAGCCGCATGCCCCGTGATGGTCGCTATATCGAGCGTTTGGGGACCTACAACCCGCTCCTCCCGAAGGATTCGGAAGAGCGGGTCAAGATGGATATGGAGCGTGTCCAACATTGGCTTGGCCAGGGCGCCCAACCCACCGACCGTATCTCTCGCATGCTCGAAGCGGCCGGTGTGATCCCAGCCAAGACCCGTACCAATGTCCAAAAAGCACAGCCGGGTAAGAAAGCTCAGGAACGTGCGGAAGAGAAGGCCGAGAAAGCCAAGGCAGCTGAAGAAGCCGCCGCTGAAGCAGACGCACCGGCCGAGGAAAGCGCCGAGTAACTGTCTTCTGCCTCTGTCCTCCCCGTCGCGGGGGGCAGGGGGGGCCCGCCCCGGTTTGCGGGGACGGCGAACGTCAATCGGGCGAAGAGTGCGACAACGGGGACGACAACGGAGAACTGCCCGCCCTCGCCCTCGAATGGCCCGATGGTACCCGTGTGCCGGTTGGCCCGATCGTGGGCTTTTCCGCAGCCGAGTCATTCTACG
>JBCDAS010000099.1:0-12965 GCA_039185235.1 Pseudomonadota bacterium | reverse complement strand
CGCGATCACTGCGATCGGCAGATACTTCTTCCAGCCTTGCGTTTTCGAAGGGTGCGAGACCATGCTATCCGACATTGCAAATCCCCGTTGCTGTGCATCGTAGCCGCAATATCGGATGGAAATGTGAGGGAAAAACCACCTCTCACGCATATGTCACTCTGAGCGAGGCGATTGAAACAATCCTCGCCCCCCGGGGTGGCCAATCGCGGCGGGATCGAACCAAACGGAATGCGGCTTGCGCCGCATACACCTATATCTGGCGCCCTTGCGGGCGCGTTGGCGCTGATCCCGAGGCCGCGCAGATGACCCCGGCGCAGGCGCCGCGTCAGATCTGCTTTGGATCGAGGATGGTGATTGACACCTGCTGGCGCGCAGGGTATCTCGCGCGTCTTGATTTCACCCGCGCGCCGGGCGCGCGAGAAGGACGACTGAGATGAAACGCACCTTTCAACCCTCGAACCGGGTCCGCAAGCGGCGCCATGGGTTCCGCGCGCGCATGGCGACCAAGAATGGCCGCAAGATCCTGAACCGCCGCCGGGCGCAGGGCCGCAAGCGCCTGAGCGCTTAGGTCATCGCGGACCGATGCCAGGTCCCGAGACCGAGAGTGAGACGCCGGATGGGGCAACCCAGGCCGGCGTTTTGGTTTTTGGCACGCCACCGCCGGTGATCACCAAGCGCCGCGACTTTCTCGCCTGTGCCCGGGCGCGCAAATGGGCCACGCAAAGCATGGTTGTCCAGGGCCTTCATCGCGGCGATCAGGCCCCGGCCCGGGTCGGCTTCACCTGCTCGAAGAAAGTCGGCAATGCGGTTGCCCGCAATCGCGCCAAGCGCCGGTTGCGCGAGGCCGCGCGCGCGATCATCGCCACCCAAGGGCGCCCTGGCTGGGATTACGTGCTGATCGGCAGGGCCAAAGCCACCGCCGCCCGTCCGTTCCGAGACTTGGTCGGTGATCTCAGCACCGCTCTCAGCCGCCTCCACAAGCCCAGGGGGCGCGCATGAAACCCGTCACCTGGCTGTTTTGCCTGCCAATCCGGGCCTATCGGCTGATCGGCTCGCCCTGGGTTGGCCAGTTCTGCCGGTTCCAGCCGACCTGCTCGGCCTATGCGCTGGAGGCGCTTGAGACCCATGGCCCGATCAAAGGCTCTTGGCTGGCGATCCGGCGCCTGGCGCGGTGCCACCCTTTGGGCGGGCATGGGCATGATCCGGTCCCGCCCAAAGAATCTGCGAAGACGTGCGGAAACTCACAGTGCGATCACTGAACCTATGGCTAGGCTTTGGCCCAGCGTCACCCATAGGACAGTGAGGAGCGCCCGATGATACCGCAGAATGCTTACCCCGCCGGCCGAAACATCCTGCCGCCCGATGCGATCACGGGCCGGATCTGGGGCGATGACCCGCATGATTCGACCATCACCTGGGAGCGTGAGGGCCTGCGCTCGCGCACGGTGATCGATATGCGCTTCTATGACTTGACGCATCCACGCCAATCCTGCCGCCAATCGGTGGTCTCGGATCTCGCCAGCGCGCTGACGCTCGCGCCAGAGCTGCTCTGCATCGGTCATCAGGTCGAAATCTGGCGGATCGGCGGCCTGATCGGCGGCACGCTGGCCCGCGATTCGGTCGAAGGCATCCCGCTCTCCGAGGAATGGACCCGCCGGGTCAGCGCCAATCTGCAATCGCGTTTTGCCCGCACGGTCGCGCGCGCCTGGGGCCATTCACTGCATCGCAATCTAACGCTGCAGCCCGGCCAATTGCACAAGGTGACGACCCCTTGGACCCTGACGCTCACCTGCGCCGAGGTGACCTGGGGTGGGGAGACCGGGCGGATCGATGTGCTGACCGGGGCCGAGCCCGAGCCGATGGAGGTCAGCACCGTCGATCCCGAGCGCCCGCTGACCTCACGCGAATGCCTCGCGCTTTATGGCCGCAAACGGCCCGACGCCTGAGCGCGGCCCGCGCCTAAGCGCTTGCCGCGCGCCCCTGCTCTGCGCTAGGCAGCGGCCATGTTGGACGCGAGCGACGATCAGATCCTTGAGCGGCTCTATGCCGGGGCCCCCACGGGCCTCGAGTTTCGCAAACTGCGCAAACGCCTGATCCGCCAGACCCGCGAGGCGATCGAGACCTATGGCATGGCGCGGGCGGGCGCGCGCTGGTTGGTCTGCCTCTCGGGCGGCAAGGACAGCTACACGCTCCTGGCGGTTCTGATCGAGCTGCGCTGGCGCGGCCTCCTACCTGTCGATCTCCTCGCCTGCAATCTCGACCAGGGTCAGCCGAACTTCCCCGCCACCGTGCTGCCCGAATGGCTGAGCACTCTCGGCATGCCCCACCGGATCGAGTATCAAGACACCTATTCGGTCGTGATCGACAAAATCCCCGCGGGCCGGACCATGTGCGCCCTCTGCTCGCGCCTGCGCCGGGGCCATCTCTACCGCATTGCGCGCGAGGAGGGCTGCCAGACCGTTGTGCTCGGCCATCACCGCGATGACCTGTTGGAGACGTTCTTCCTCAACCTCTTCCATGGCGGGCGCCTCGCCACCATGCCGCCCAAACTGGTCAATGAGGAGGACGACCTCACCCTGGTCCGCCCGCTCGCGATGATCGCCGAGCAGGACTGCGAGCGCTTCGCCCGCGCCATGCAGTTCCCGATCATCCCCTGCGACCTCTGCGGCAGCCAAGACGGGCTGCAACGCCAGCAAATCAAAGAGATGCTCGCGGATTGGGAGAAACGCAGCCCCGGGCGCAAAGACGTCATGATGACGGCCCTCACCCAAGCCCGCCCCAGCCACCTGGCCGACCCTGCGCTCTTCGATTTCCTGAACTTGACCCCAACAACACCGAAAACCCAATGACCCAGGTGAACCGACAAGTCATCCTCACCAGCCGGCCAGAGGCCATCCCCCAGGCGGACAACTTCGCCCTGAGCGACGGCGAGATCCCTGTGCCCGGCGCGGGCGAGGTGCTGGTCAAAAACCACTTCCTCAGCGTCGATCCCGCGATGCGTGGATGGGTCAGCGCGGTTGCCAACTACTCCGAACCGGTGCCCATCGATGGCGTCATGCGCTCGATCGCTGTCGGCCAGGTCATCGCCTCGAAGAACCCGGACTATCCCGACGGCACGCTCCTCTGCGGCATGTTCGGCTGGCAGGACTATGCCATCGCCAATGGCACCAATATCTGGTTCGTCCATGACCCCGCATCGGGGCCCGCCTCGCTCTCGCTCGGCATCCTGGGGCTCAATGGGATCACCGCCTATTTCGGCCTGCTCGAAGCCGGGCGCCCGGGGCCAGGAGAGACCGTTCTTGTCTCCACCGCCGCGGGCGCGGTCGGCAGCGCGGTCGGCCAGATCGCCAAGATCAAAGGCTGCCGCACGGTCGGTATCACGTCGAGCGCCGAGAAACAGGCGCAATGCCGCGACACGTTCGGCTATGACGCCGCTGTCTCCTATCGCGAGGGCGATCTTGGCACAGCCCTTGCCCAGGCCTGCCCGGACGGGGTCGATGTCTATTTCGACAACACAGGCGGGGCAATCTCGGACACAGTCTATCGCCTGCTCAACGTCAAAGCGCGGGTGGTGATCTGCGGCACAGCGGCCAATGCCAGTTGGGAGCCTTGGCCGCAAGGCGACCGGATGGAGCGTCTGATCCTCACCAAACGCGCCACGGTCCAGGGCATCCTCGCCTTTGACTGGGCCGATGAGTATGACCGCGCGCGCACTGACCTCGCCGCCTGGGTCAAAGCGGGCAAGCTGACCTATCGCGAGGATTTCCTCGACGGGATCGAGCACGCCCCCGGCGCCATCGCCCGGCTCTATGCCGGGCAAAACGCGGGCAAGCTGATCATCCGCCTCTAGAGCAAAAACGGATCTGATTGGGTCAATCAGATCCTAGGATTTTGCTCAAGCATATGACTCTGGACCAAAGGTCTTTTCCAACCTGATTCAGGTGAAACGATTTTGGTCTAGGAGGCGCGGATCCCCATACCCAGCCCCCAGGGCCACGGCTTGTCAAAAGCGCGAAACACTGAGATCATGTCCTGGTTGATCAGGATAACTTTCATCACCCGCTAAAGTCGAGGATTGCCCGATGTCCATAATCCGCCTCTCCATGCTCAGTGACGGCCTCTACGCGCCAGATGCGCGCGGCACCATCGAGAGCAGCGATTTCCGGATGACGCGCGGCAAGGATCGTCGCGGAACCGGCAAGATGCCGCTTTATCCGCGCGGCACCCGTCCAAAGGCATCTGATGCGTTCTGGAAATACCTTGCCCGGTCGCTGGAGGTCGAGGCCAGCAATCTCGCCGATGACAAGCCGGTCACGGTCTTTGTCCATGGCTTCCAGTTCGACCCCGCCACCGTGGTCGTCAGCCCACCGCATCACCACAAGGCCGACAATCCGCATGCCCGGCTCTATCATTTCGAACGCCACGAGCTGTCGCGCGAGATGAAGGCGCATTCGACCAGCTGGCCCCTCGGGCTTGGCTTCGAGCCCGATGATGCGGGGGCCGAAGGGCTCTGCATCGGCTTTGGCTGGTATTCGAATCCCGGCTTCTTCTCCTCGCTCTTCAGTCACGGCAAAAACTTCTATGCCAAAGCCTATGAGAATGCCGAGGTGACGGCCTGGCAGCTCACCTGCCTGCTCGACGTGCTTTGCACCGTGCTGCAACGCCCGGTCGATCTGTTCTGCCACTCGCTCGGCTCACGCGTGGCGATCCGGGCGATGGCGATGGCCGCCTCGCCGCTGCCCGACCTTGCCGCGCGAGAGACCTTGCCCCCGGGCCAACAGGTGGTGCGCTCCGTGCTCGATCATACCGGGCGCGTGCTCTTGCTGGCAGGTGCTGAGAAAGTGCTCGAGGCCCAGTTGATGATGACCTATCTGAACAGCTGGAAATCCAACGGCCCAACCGGGGTGGCGCCTGACTTCTATAACTTCATCAGTCGCGAGAATGATGTGCTCGACAAGCTGGGCGAGAATTTCGGCCCGGCCGCCCCTGGCTCGAAACAAGTGATCGGGCATAACGGGCTGGAGAGCCGCGATCCCGCCTGGTTGGATGTCCAGCTCGACGATCCCGATGTCGCCGCTTGGTTCAAGCAGAGAAACTACACCGTCTCGGGCGACAACACCTCCTCGATCTTTGCGGTCTTGGATCACTGGATCCATTACACTTGGCCGGACAATATGCGGGTCTATCACGACATCCTGCGCGATCGCGGCGCGTGGGAGATTGGCCCGCTCAAGGCCGCAGCTCCGGCCGAGTTCGACCGCACGCGCCTGAACCGCGGCCCGAGCGCGCGGGTCTACTAAGCCGCGATTTGAAAGCGTCTTCGGACGTCTGATGCCAAAATCCGCCGGGCGGTGCAAAGATCTCCCGACCTCGCCACTTTTCCGCAAAGATCCGGTTTCGGCGAAAAAAGATCTCTCGAGATCTGGGCCGGCAAGATCTCGGTTTTTCCGGTTTTGTCGCATGGTTCGGATCTTTTGCCGGACGGGGCGGCAACCGGGTCGATGCCAGTGTTTCAGATTGCCAGAAAGCGGTCAGATCAAGCCGCGATTAAGCGCCTGTTGGGCGGCCCAACGATCGCCCGCAACATCGAGTTCCTTGGGCGCTTTTTCGGGGTTCAACCAGACCGGCCTGTGACCTTCCTCCTCAGGCGGGCCAAGGCGCCGGATCGCACGGGCAAGGTAGATCGTCTGGGTCTTGCGCGCCCAGTACTGATACTCCGGCATCCAGTTAAACCGTTGAAAAGAAAGGAAACGCTGGATCGAGCCAATGCGCCAGCCAGTCTCCTCCCAAATCTCGCGGTGAAGCGCCCGGATCGGCTGCTCGCCCGGATCGATCCCACCTCCGGGCAATTGCAGCTCGCCATCTTGGACAACGCAGAGCAGGCCCTGACTGCCCGAGATCAACGCATAGGCGCCGGGACGGTCACGATAGGGTTTTCCAGGGATCCAAGGCTCACCGATTCTGCGCATGCCCTCTCCTGCCATATTCGAAAAGATTTGAGAATGCGCCCTTTCAGCCGCGCAGTCGAGGCGCTATGTGAGGGCCCATGACCGGTGACGACTCCATCCTCCCTTTCCAGCTCGACAAAGCGCAAATGCGCGGCCGCGTGGTGCGTCTGGACGAAACGCTCGACCAGATACTCGAGCAGCATCGCTACCCCCCAGCGGTCTCAGCGCTGGTGGCCGAGGCCGCTTTGCTGACTGCCCTTATCGGGTCCACAATGAAGCTAAGGTGGCGTTTTTCCTTGCAAATTCGCGGTGAGGGCGACGTTCACCTGATCGCGACTGACTACTTCGCGCCCGAGCAAGAGGGCGAGCCGGGCAAGCTCCGCGCCTATGCGGGCTTCGATGCCGAGGCTGTGGCGCTCAGCCGCAAGACCCCCTTCGAGCTCCTCGGTCGTGGGGTCTTTGGCGTGACGATCGACCAAGGGCCACGCACCACGCCCTATCAAGGGATCACACCCCTGACAGGCACCAAGCTCGGCGATTGCGCCGAGGCGTATTTCGCCCAATCCGAGCAAATCGCGACCCGGTTCAACACCCTCTCCGCCCATGCTCAAGAACCAGGCGGGGCGATGCACTGGCGCGCCGGCGGCATCATGATCCAACAGCTGGGCCAAGCGGGGGAGAGCGTGCTCGCCGATGGCCCCTCGGGCGCCGATGGGCTGATGAACGCCGATGACGTCGCCGCGATGGGCGCCAATGAGGAGGACTGGAACCGGGTCAACATGCTGCTTGCGACCGTCGATGCCCATGAATTGGTCGGCCCGCATCTGGCAATCGAGGGGCTTTTGACCCGGCTCTTCCACGAAGAGGCGCCGCGGGTCTACACAGCCAAATCGGTGAGGTTCGGCTGCACCTGCTCCGCCGAAAGGGTGCAAGCCGCTCTGGCCCAATACTCCGCAAAAGACATCGCCCATATGACCAATGAGGAGGGCAAAGTCACCGCTGATTGTCAGTTCTGCTCTGCCCATTACGAGTTTGAACCGGACCAACTCGGGTTTGAGTCGATTACTACCCAAGGCATTGGTGCAAAACGCTAAATCAGCGATCGATCGAGACCAACGCCAGGACGACAACAGCCACCAGGCTCAACCCCATCGCGATATTGATCGCGCGCATATACTGCTCTGGCAAGTCCAGTTGCCGTAGCGTCACGCCAGCCCAAAGCCAGAGGAAATGGATCGGAATCCAGATTGCGTTCAAGATCAGAAACTTGATCGCGATCTCCCAAACCAATGCCCCCGGCAAGAAACCGAACCCAGTGAACAGCGCTGTGTTGACCGCATAGGCTTTTGGATTGATCATCTGCAGCGCGATCCCATCGCGCCAACCCGGGGCCGTCTTCGCAGCGCTGAATGCCACACGCCCGCCAGAGGTCGCAATCCGCCAGGCCAGCCAACAGAGATAGGCGACCGAGGCCGTCAGCAGCACGCTCCTCAGCCAGGGTGTCGCCAGCAGAACCGCCGCCAGTCCGCTGACCACAGCAAGCCCCACCAGGAAATTCCCAGCGCAGAGACCCCAAAGATAGCGCTGCCCCGGCCCATGCCCGAACCCAGAGCCAACGCCCGCGACCGACAAAACCCCAGGGCCCGGCGTGATCAGCAGAAAAAAGACCGCCGTCGCGTAGATCAGCATCAGCCGGCCATCACCTCAAGGAACTGGTCGACCTCCGCCTCGGTGGTCGCAAACGAGGTCACCAAACGGACCGACCAAGGGCCATCATCTGGCCCGTTTTCATCCATTGGCGCCCCCCAGGGATAGTATTGCGCCCCAGCCGCTTGCAGCTTGCGATGCTGATCAAGGCGCATGGTGACAAAGAGCATATTGGCATCCACCTGATTGGTGACCTCAGCGCCTTCGATCGCCCTTATCCCCTCGGCCAGCCGATCTGCCATGCGGTTTGCATGGCCTGCCAGACGCAGCCACAGCCCATCGGACAGATAAGCCTCCACCTGGGCCGAGACAAAACGCATCTTTGAGAACAAATGCCCCCCCCGTTTGCGGCGAAGCTCAAACTCCCAAGCCTTTGCTTCATCGAAGATAATCACCGTCTCAGCCGCCATTGCCCCGTTCTTGGTGGCCCCGAGGCAGAGAATATCCACGCCCGACTTCCAACTCATCTCCGCGGGCGAGACATTCATCCGCGTGATCGCATTGGCAAAGCGCGTTCCATCCATGTGCAGGCCCATCCCATGGCGCCGGGCAATCGCACCCATGGCCGCGATCTCGTCGACCGAATAGGCCGCGCCAAGCTCTGTCACCTGGGTTACCGAGATCGCACCATTCTGCACGTTATGGACCCCGACCGGGGCCGCAACCTCGGCTGCATGAGCCACGGCCTCGGGCCGCAGTTTCGCATTCTCCCCATCCAAGAGCGTGAGTTTGGCCCCGCCCGTGTAGAATTCAGGCGCACCGCACTCATCCACCTCCACATGGCTCACATCATGGCAATAGACCGCCCCCCAAGGCGGGCATAGACATGCGAGCGCCAGAGCATTCGCCGCAGTCCCGGTTGCGACCGTGAAAGCCCGGGCCGAAGGCGCCTCAAAGAGCTCACGCACCTGCGCCTCGACCCGCTCCGAGGTCTCATCCGCCCCATATCCCCGCGTATAGCCGCCATTGACCCGCGCCACCGCCTGCAAAATCTCAGGTGCCGCCCCACAGGCATTGTCGGATGTGAAAATCATGTCGTGCCTCCTTGAACCGCGGTCTCTCTCAGCCCCGCTGCACGCCGGTGGGTGGGTGGGGGCGGGCGGCGGGGCTGAGAGAAACCGCGGTTAGAAATCTTCCTCGATGATGTGATCTTCGTGATCAGCCTCATCCACCTCGTATTCGGGAATCCCGCGCCCCCGCAAGCTCACACCCGCCTCATGCACCGTTTCGGCGCGACCTGAGATCAAAGGATGCCATCCAGCCAAGCCCCGCCCCTCCGAGAGCCGCCGATAAGCACAACTCCTCGGCAGCCAGTCGCAGGCATCCACCAGCGTCTGAGGCGTCAGCTGCACACAGCCCTTCACCAATTGCCGCCTGAGCGCATAGTTTCCACATTTGCAATTGCTGTTGTCGAACAAACGGCAGGTGATCTCGGTGTAAAAAACCTCGCCCGTATCCGCATCCTCGAGCTTGACCGCACAACACCGCCCGCAGCGATCGCAGAGCGCCTCCCACTCCTCGCCGGTCAATTGATCCAGCGGCAGTTCCCAGAACTCCGCGCGCATTACCCCACGAACCGCAAAGCATGGCCCGGCGTGAGCCGCGCACAAACGACGGCCATCGGCAAGGCTGTGAGACCCAAGACCGCGAAGATCTCAACCGAAACCAGCCCCATCGCCCCTAAAACCAAGCCAACAAAGCCAGAAAACAGCATTGCCCCTGCATCGACCACATTCGAACAGGCGACAAACTGCGCGCGCATGCGCGCCGGCGCCGTGCGCTGCAAGAGTGTGTTGAGTGGCGTGATATAGATCCCGCCAGAAACCGCCAATCCAATGAAGCAGAGGAAAACCAAAATCCCTTGGCCCGAGCCCAAAAACTCTCCCAGAGACAGATTGGCCCCGGACGCACCCACGGGCGTCACCACCCAAAGAAGCACAGCCAAACCGCCGAGACCCAATGCCGCCCAAGGCGTCGCCTCCAGTCCGCTTCCACCCTGCGCGATGCGGCTGGAAAGCAACGCACCAATCGCAACTCCAATCGAGAAACAGGTCAAAAGCGCCGTCAGAACATCCTGATCCGCCTGCAAAACTGTTCGCGTATAAGCGCCCAAAAGCGACATGAACGTCACACCCATAAACCAAAACCAGGCAATCAACAGGATCGCGGCAAAGGGTACGCGGCGGGTCCGACAGCTCATCACCAGGTTCAACGCCGCGCGCGGCAGAACCCAGTCAACGCGAGGTGGCTCACCAACCGGTGGGGCAGAGGGCGCTGCCAGGGCCGCAGCATAGCCGATCAGGGCGATAATCATGACGGTAACAGAGACCGCAATTATTCCAACATCGGGGATCAAAATCACCTGTGTCCCCAAAATTGTCCCAAAGATAATCGCGATGAACGTCGCGGCCTGGGCAAGGCCATTTCCGCCCAAAAGCTCCTCTCGGCTCAGATATTGCGGCAGCACGGCATATTTTACAGGCGCGAAGATCGCTGACTGCGCTCCCAGCAGGAAAAGCACCAATAGAAGCAGCTCAACCTGTTGATACACATAGCAAACCACCGCCATGATCATGATGCAGATCTCGGCAAGCTTCACAAAACGGATCATGATCCGTTTGTCCAATCGGTCGGTAATCTGGCCCGCAGTCGGAGCGATCATGGCAAAAGGCAGAATAAAGAGGATGTTTGCGATCAACGAGAACGCATCCAACCCGATGGTCATACCTGCAAAAGGCACGACATCCGCGCCATCGATATTGACCACGATTACAAAAGTGACGAGGGCAACAAAGGCGTTCTTGAAAACCTGATCGTTGAGCGCGCCGAGAAACAGCACCAGAAAAAGCGGCAAAAACCGCCGGGTCTTCAGAAGCGCGAACTGATTAGGAGCTGACTCAGACATTCTGCCTCTCACGTCTATACCGGCAGCCTATCGGCGAAAGACCTGGCAAACCAGTACCGATGCAACCCTAGCTCCAGGGGTTTCGCAAGCGGCCAAAGCCGCTAACGCGGCAGATCGGGCGAAACGCCCGATCCCCTGTGGGCAAGCCCACAGATGGCCGCCCGGCGCTTAGCTCAACCTTCTGCGCCTTGTCGTGCGCCGAAGGCGCGCGTCGGGGACCGCTGGTGGCCCGGCTTGTCCGGGCCACCAGCGGTCGCATCTTGAGACGATCTTCGCATCTCAATCGTGGCCGCCCTCGAAGATCTTGCGCTCATCCACCGGTGCAACCCTCAGGATGTTGGTCGTACCCGGCTGATTGAAGGGCACGCCTGCAGTGACAATGATGTTGTCGTCTTCATTGGCGATCCCATGGCTCTTTGCCACTCGGACCGCGCTGACAACCGCAAGTTTGAACCGCTCCACCGTCTCGGTCACAACACAATGCATGCCCCAAGCGAGCGACAGCCTGCGTGCTGTTTCTCGAATAGGTGTCAACGCAATGATTGGCACTGACGGGCGTTCGCGCGACATCAGGAGCGCTGTGGTGCCCGAATGGGTAAAGCATCCAATCGCTTTCACCTTGGTTGATTCGGCCACTGCGCGCGCTGCTGAGGTAATTGCATCAGCGACCGTGTTGCGAATGATCTCCGGTCCGGCGTCAAGCGATTGCCGATAGAGATCCTGGCCCTCGAGATGCTCCGCAATCGAGTCCATCATTGCGACTGCCTCCACCGGATATTGGCCCGCGGCACTTTCTGCCGACAGCATCACCGCATCGGCACCGTCATAGATCGCACTCGCCACATCCGAGACTTCGGCCCGCGTGGGCACAGGCGAGGTGATCATACTCTCAAGCATCTGAGTTGCCACGATCACCGGTTTTGCGGCCCGTCTGCACTCTCGGATCAAGCGTTTCTGGATCGGCGGCAATTGGTGGATCGGCATCTCGACGCCCAGATCCCCACGCGCGACCATAATCCCGTCCGACACCGCGAGAACCTCGTCAAACCGATCGACACAGGCGGGTTTCTCGACTTTGACCATGATGGCCGTCTTCTGACCCGCAAGCTCCCTCGCTTCCAGGACATCTTCGGGCCGCTGCACAAAACTCAGCGCAAGCCAGTCGATGCCGAGGCCCATGACGAACTCGAGATCGCGGCGATCTTTTTCGGTCAAAGCGGCGAGCGGCAGGACAACATCCGGGACATTGACCCCTTTGTTGTTCGAGATCTCACCACCGACAACGACCTCGCATTCCGCATGGGAGGCATCGCAGCTCTTCACTGTCAGGCGGATCTTACCGTCATTGACCAGGAGCGTCGCGCCTGGTTTCAGTGCGGCAAAAATCTCGGGGTGGGGGAGGTAGACCCGGCTCTGGTCCCCGGGCGCCTCGTCCAGATCAAAGCGGAAGTCTTGCCCGACTTCCAAGGTCACGGGGCCCTCTTCGAACAGCCCAACGCGCAGTTTCGGCCCTTGAAGATCCCCGAGGATGGCGATCGGCTGATCCAGCTCATACTCGATCTCGCGGATCAGCTGATGTCGCTCTGCAATGTCGTCATGAGTGCCGTGAGACATGTTGAGGCGGAACACATCCACCCCGGCCTCGACCAGTTTCTTCAGCATCTCGCGGGTGGAACACGCGGGCCCCACCGTGGCGACGATTTTAACATTTCGGTTGCGACGCATGGACAAGTCCCCCCGTTTTTGTCTATCGGCCTAAACATCCCGGTCACAGGATCGAAATACAATGAAACACTGAGACATATGATTGCGAGTTTAGGTCGCTTTCGGCAGGAAGCCGCCGCGATTTTGCAACCAAATGGCGACAAAGCAGGGGTCAGAGCGTGACATTTCACCCAGTGGAAGAGGTTGAAGCCCAAGCGGAGGGTATGGCTGGCCTCCTGCTGGTTTGCGACCATGCCCGCAACGCGATCCCACCGGAGATCGGTGATCTGGGCCTGCCCGCCGAGGATATGGCGCGCCATATCGCTTGGGATCTGGGCGCACGGGCGGTCACTCTGGGCCTTGCTGAGCGGCTGGGAGCGCCCGCGGTGCTCTCGACCTTCTCGCGGCTGGTGATCGATCCAAACCGGGGCGCGGACGATCCGACCCTGGTCATGAAGCTCTATGACGGATCGATCATCCCCGGTAACCGGCATGTCGATGAGACGCAGGTCAATCGTCGGCTCGGCGCCTATTACCGCCCCTATCACAGCGCCATCAAAAACCGGTTGGATCAGATGGAGGCGGCAGGTCCGGCCCCGATGATCATCTCGATCCACTCCTTCACGCCGCAATTCAAAGGTCGCCAACCGCGGCCTTGGCATATCGGGCTGCTCTGGGACAAAGATGACCGGCTCATGCGG
>JBCDAS010000098.1:0-13035 GCA_039185235.1 Pseudomonadota bacterium | reverse complement strand
CATGGCCCAAGCCTTGCGCCGCGAGGCCTAACTCTCGCTAGGCGAACCAAACGGAATGCGGCTTGCGCCGCATACACCTATATTTGGCGCCCTTGCGGGCGCGTTGGCCCCAGTCGGACTTCTTTCGCCTTGCTTCGAGCTAGGCGCCGGGCGTCCTGCCATGCGGTACGCATGGTCGGCGAGCTTGTCTCGCCGGGATCCCGCAAGGGATCTTGGACGCCTAGAGCAAAGGCCCCGCTGGTCTGGCAGCTAGATAAAAAACGGATCTGATTGGATCAATCAGATCCTAGGATTTTGCTCTAGCACATGACTCTGGACCGAAATTCTTTTCCAACCTGATTCAGGTTGAAACGATTTTGGTCTAGGGCAGAGTGAATCGCAGCGACATGCAGGACAGTCCGCCATCGATCTTCTCTGCCTGGCTGTTATCGATTGCGACCACATCATAACCCGCCACATCCAACAGATCCTGGGTCCGGCCATAGGCCGCTGAGACAAAGACTTTCTCATTAAATCGGATCAGATTGGCTGCGGGCGCTTCCCCTTCCGGGCACTCGATCACCCGGTATCCTGCGAAGCTCGCCGCCAATTCCGGGATGGCAAAGATCGTCTCCTCGTCCAAAAGACCACAGCCAGTTTTGAAATGCAGGATGCTGTCCGGCGTGTCGAGAATGCGCAGCGGCGGTCCCAGCGCCTCGACGATCGGCTTCAGGGCAGCAACGCCTGTCGCATCGGTCCTTGCGGATAAGCCAACCAAGACCTCCGTCTCGGTGACCATGATATCACCACCATCGACAATCCCACCTTTGGGCAAATCGATCACATGCTCCGTTCCGAACACGCGTGAGAGCGCCTCTCTGGCGGGCGCGCGCTCGCCAAACCGGCTCTCGGCTCCGGGGCGCAGGATGATCGCATGGCCCATCAGACAGAGGGCTGGATCCTCGACAAACACGCTGTCGGGAAAGGCTTCCAAAGCCGGCTCAACGATCACCTCGGCGCCGGTCGCCCTCAGGGCCGCGACATACCGCGCATGGGCCTCGCGAAACGGGCCAAACTCGGGATCGCCGACATCATCGGCCCTGAGACCATGCATCACGCTTTCCCCAGGCTGACGGCAAAGCGCATGGGTGAACTTGTAGGAGGAGTGCTTCATCAACCCGTCCTCAATGGCGGAAATGACGTTGGCCGGTGAAAAGCATCGCAAGCCCCGCCTCATCGGCGGCTGCGATCACCTCGTCATCGCGCATCGAGCCGCCCGGTTGGATCACCGCTGTCGCGCCCGCCTCGGCGGCTGAGAGCAACCCGTCGGCGAAAGGGAAGAAGGCATCAGATGCCACGACCGAGCCTTTCGCCATCGGCTCTGCAAGCCCAAGCGCCTCGGCCATATCGGCCGATTTACGCGCCGCGATCCGGCTCGAATCGACCCGGCTCATCTGGCCTGCACCGATGCCGACAGTTGCCCCGTCTTTGGCATAGATGATCGCATTCGATTTCACATGTTTCGCAACCCGCCAGGCAAAGAGGCAATCGGAAACCTCCTGCTCACTGGGCTGGCGTTTGGTCACCATACGGAGCTCCTCGGCGCGTATCTGCCCGATATCGAGATCCTGCACCAGAAACCCGCCCGCAACCTGGCGCCAAGCCATGCGCGGCGCTTCTGGATCGGGCAGCTCCTCGGTCAAAAGCAGCCGCACATTCGGCTTCTTGGCAAAGATTTCCCGCGCCGAGGCATCGGCGCCCGGGGCGATCACGACCTCGGTGAAGATCTCGGTGATCGCCTCCGCCGTCGCCCCGTCCAAAACCCCATTCAGCGCAATGATCCCGCCAAAGGCCGAAACCCGATCACAGTCAAAGGCGCGCTGATAGGCCTCGGACAAGGTCGCGCCACTGGCGACGCCGCAGGGATTGGCGTGTTTGATGATTGCGCAGGTCGGCGCCTCGCGGAACGCAGCCACGCATTCATAGGCGGCATCCGTGTCGTTGATATTGTTATAGCTCAGCGCCTTGCCCTGGACTTGCTGGGCGGTCGCGACGCCCGGCCTTGCGCTGCCATCCGTATAGAACGCCGCCCTCTGATGGGGGTTCTCACCATAGCGCAGCTCTGACGCCAGATGCCCGGCGAAAATGCGCCGCCGCGGCGTGGGATCGCCCGTGGCCTCCGCCATCCAGGTCGAGACGGCCGCATCATAGGCGGCCGTGCGCGCATAGGCGACCCCGGCCAAGCGTTTGCGCGTTGCAGCACTCACCCCGCCCGCTTCGATCTCGGATAAAACCGCGCCATAGTCTTCGGTATCGACCACCACGGTCACCGCCGCATGGTTCTTAGCCGCAGCCCGGATCATCGCCGGCCCGCCGATATCGATATTCTCGACACACTCATCATAGGAGGCCCCGCGCGCCACGGTTGACTCGAACGGGTAGAGATTGACGACCAAGAGGTCGATCGGCGCGATCCCGTGAATCTCCATTGCTGCTTCATGCTCGGCATTTCCGCGCACCGCCAGAAGCCCGCCATGGACCATCGGGTGCAGCGTCTTGACCCGTCCATCCATCATCTCTGGAAAATCCGTGATCTCCGAGACATCGCGCGCGCCCAAACCCGCCTCGCGCAAGCTGCGGGCCGTGCCCCCGGTCGAGATCAGGGTGACACCCGCTTCGGCCAAGCGGGTGGCAAAGGGGATCAACCCGGCCTTGTCCGAGACAGAAATCAGCGCCGTGCGCACAGGGGTTTGGGTCATAGCTCGGGCCTCCACTGCCTGGGTCAGGAGGGAGACACCGCCTCCAATGACCACGTGATGCGGCCCAGATACTCCACGAACCGGCTCGAGGCTACGATGGTTTTTGTCGCGCGCCGATGCAGGCGAGAGCTGTCATAGTAAAGCGCCGGTTCCACCCGCAGCGCCGCGCCGCGGATTCTCAACTGCCAATTCGTGCCATCCGGCAGTTTTAGCCGGATCACGCGCGGGTCTTTCCCGCGGATCGGCCGGACTTCGGGGTGCAGCAGAAAGCGCAGCTCAAACTCCGGATCGCCGGTCTTGACCAGCTTCTCCAGGCGCTTGCGATCGGCCTTGCCTTCGGTGCGCAACACGTCTTCGCCCTGCAGGCTCCGCCCATCGCGGGCCAGACGCAAGCGCCGGTGGTGGACAACACCCCGGCGGGCGCGCCAGACTTCGGATCGCCCGATCAGCCAATTGGCGGCCGTATCCTCTTTGAGTGTGACCGAGCTCTGATCGCCCGTGGGATCCACTGGATGGCTCTCGCCCGCGAACATCAGGCCTGTGTGCGAGCGCGTGGCCGTCGCCGCACTCTCCTCCTCGCTGCCAAACCCCCGACCGCTGCCCGAGTTGACGAGGATCGGCTGCGCGCCCGCGTTGAACTCGATCGCCAGGGCGCTGGCAAAGCGCGCGCTGGCACCGCCATCCATCACCAGCTTGGTCTCATCGGCGTAAAGCCGCCCATAATCGAGCGCCGACCAGGGCAGCGGCTCCGGCGCTTCGAACCGCGCCAGGACGCGGCTCGCATCTCCTCGCCGTCCAGCCGGAGCGCCATGGAAGCGCGGCAGTCGGGCATCGCCTTCGCAGAGCGCGGCCAGCATCGGGCCGTAATAGGCCAAAACCTCCTCATGCCGCTCGTCGAGAGTATAGCCGAGCCATTCCATCGACACCGCCATGGCCGAGAGCAAATCAACCAGCCGCATCAACTGCGCCGGATTGCGGCCCAAAAGCCGCTCCTCCGCCTCGATGACCAAGGCGGCTTCCGCCCCGAAATGCGTCAACAGGCGGCGGGTTTTGTAGCGCTGCTTGCCCAAAACTTGGCTGAGAATATGCCCCGACAAAGCCTCCAACCGGGGCAGCCCGGCTGGCGCCCAGCGCCATTGCCAGGCCAAAACCCGGCTTTGGCGCGCCAAGGCTTTCAGGAACAGGGCCGCCTGCCGCTTCGAGGCCCCATCGAGCAGCATCTCTCTGTGACACAGCCAGCGGATCTGGCGCCGCGCGGTAACTTCGAGCCCCCAGCCCGGCCCTCGGCCCCAGCCAAAGGCGGCGATCCATTCATGGGTCCAGCGCGGGCCCGAACTCCAATCCGCGTCACCCCGCAGTGCTGCAAAATCCTCCAACCAGGCCTGCCCGTGGAGATAAGCGACCCAATCAGCCGGGACACGCCCATAATCCCAAGGTGCCGCCCCCGGCGCGGTCTCGATCAAATCGCCATCATTGAGCCAAATCCCGCGCGCCATGCGCCGCGCGGCGGCGGGAGAGCCGCGCCCAGCCCAAGGCAGCAAAAGCGGAGATAGCGGCACCGGCGCTCTGCGCGACCGCAATTGGGCGCGAAGAGGTGCACTGACACCAGCAACGTCGTCGACAACGCGCATTTGCAATTAACCCTTCGCTCACCACCATCGGTGGCAAGCCGGGTCAGGTCAAGAATTCATGGAGGTCAAGGCGCCTCTTTGCAAAAGACCGCAGCGTAGAAGCCATCCAGCCCGCCTTCCTCGACCCATTGATCAGGCCGGGTGCGCAGTGCCCCTTCGGCAAATGCAAACCCGAGCTCTGGCAGATCCACCGGGATTTGCGCCGCACCCGGCATGCGCTCGAGGAATGCGGCCGCCTGCGCCTCACCCTCGGCCTTGAGCAACGAACAGGTGCAAAAGACCATCCGCCCTGCGGGTTTCAGCCAGCCAAAGGCCCGATCCATCAACCGCGCTTGCAAGGCGATCAAATCGCTCAAACCGGTCTCGAAATCGCGATGCGGCAAGTCCGGATGCCGCCGGATCGTGCCCGTCGCCGAACAGGGCGCATCGAGCAGGACCGCGTCAAACGGCGCATCCGGCTGCCAAGTCAGCGCATCCGCCACCACCAGATCCGCCGAGAGCTGGGTGCGCGCCAAGTTCTCCCGCACCCGCGCCATCCGCCGATCCGAGAGATCGAGCGCGGTCACCTCAGCGCCACTTGCCGCCAGTTGCAGCGTCTTACCTCCGGGAGCTGCGCAAAGATCCAGGACCCGTTGCCCGGTCAGATCGCCCAACAGGCGGACCGGCAGGCTTGCAGCCGCATCCTGAACCCACCACCGGCCCTCGGCAAAGCCCGGCATGGCGCTCAGTTGGCCTTGGCGCGTCAGGCGGATCGATCCATTGGCCAGAACCCGCCCGCCCAGCGCGTCGGCCAGATCCACGGCCTCGGCCTGATCCCGCGGCGTCAGATCATAGCCCGGCTCCTGCAAATGCGCAGCCGCCAGGGCCTCCGCAACCGCCCCGCCCCAATCGGCCCGCAATCGTTTGCGCAACCGCTTCGGCATCGCCAGCGCTGGCGCATCCTGGCCCGCTGCAATCTCCGCACCCTGTTCGGCGATCCGCCGCCCGACCGCGTTGACCAGGCCCGACATCCGGGGCGCGCCCGCCTGCTTTACCGCTCTGACCGCCAGATCGAGCGCCGCATGGGGCGCCGTGCCAGCAAAACACAGCTCCGCCGTCACCAGCCTGAGCGCATGATTGACCGGAGGCTTCGGCATCTTCGGCACGAAGCGGCGCAACAGATCATCGATCTGCCCCAGCCGGCGCAGCATGAGATTGGCCAATCCCTGCGCCTGCGCGCGCGCCTCGGGCGGCAAATCCAGACGCTGATCGTCCAAGATCGCACCGCGATCCAGGACAGCCCCAACCAGGCTCAGCGCAGCCATCCGCGCCGCCAGGCCAGGCACGTCTGCTGAGCGGGGCCTCCGCCGTGCTGCGCCCCGCTTTACTGCCAAGGAGAGGCCACCCCTGGGCGCAAATCAGGACCAGGTCCATCCCCGGTCCGCATCCGTCCCATCACCGCCGCCTGGCGCTTGAGCTCGGCGATCCGACGCTCCGGGTTCGGGTGGGTCGAGAACAACCGGTCCATCCGGCTGCCCGCCAAAGGATTGACGATAAAGAGATGCGCCGAGGCCGGGTTCTCCTCGGCCGTCTCCATCACCAGATTCACCCGCGAGATCTTCGCCAAGGCCGAGGCAAGCCAAAGCGGGTTGCCGCAAATCTCACCCCCCAGCCGATCGGCCGAGAACTCCCGCGTGCGGCTAATCAAGCTTTGGATCATCATCGCTGCCAAAGGCGCCAGGATCGCCGCGGCGATCACGCCAACGATGCCCAGAACCCCGCGATCCCGCCCGCCGCCAAAGAACAAACCAAACTGCGCCAGGGTCGCGATTGCGCCCGCAACGGTCGCCGAAACGGTCATGATCAAAGTGTCCCGGTTCTGGATATGGGCCAGCTCATGGGCCATCACACCGGCCAGCTCCTCACGCGTGAGCATCCGCATCAATCCCCGCGTGGCCGCCACCGCCGCCTTATCCGGACTGCGCCCAGTGGCAAACGCATTGGGCTGGTCGGTGTCGAGGACATAGACCGCAGGCATCGGGACCCCGGCCCGCGCCGCCAGGTCCTCGACCATCTGATAAAGCTCCGGCGCGCTCGCCCGGTCAACCTGCCTGGCCCCATGGGCGCGCAAAGCCAACTCATCCGAGTTCCAAAAGGCATAGAAATTCGTGGCAACGGAAATCACCAAGGCGATCACCATGCCCGTCATGCCACCGATCAGATATCCCACGCTCAGAAACACGGCCGTCAAAGCCGCTAAGAGCATCAAGGTCTTGGTATAGTTCATCTCTCACAGCTCCCAACGGATGCGCCGCAACTTGCGGAAAAGACACTCCAAGAGCCCCCGCTGGAGATATATGCGCTGAGCAAAGGCGAAGGAAGAGCGGATCGCCGAACGCATCCCCTATCTCAGTGCGAAACGCGCAGTTTCGTTGCGCGAAGGACGGGAACGCAGCATCCCCCCTCAGCTCAGCAAAAGCCTTGAAATCAAACGAAAGCCGCTTGCCGCCGAAATCTCGGACCGACCCCGCCAAGACCGAGCTCTCGTCTCATGGCCTATTGACCATTGGACGGCGAATGCCCTGAAAGGAGACCGGATCGCACCTCCAATGCGCGGGCTTTGGGGTATTCGCCCTCTCGAACCGCGCCTGCGGTTGGCTCGATCATCAGGGGGCCGGTGAACCAGGTGGCGGGGATTTCGGGCGCTCCGAACAGCGCACGGACGCCGGTATATTTGCCCTCGCGCCAGGCATGCAGGCCGATCAGCAAAAGCTTATCTTCGTCCACCGCCCATTTGCCCACATAGCCACGCGCGCATTGCGGGGTTCTGAGGTCAAACCGGCATTCCGGCTCTTGCGCCTCCAACCAGGGCAAGAGCGGCATGGAGAAAAGCGAGAACAAGACCCCATCGACATAGATGATCTCCGGCAATTGCCCATAGTCGATCTGGCGCATCTCTTCCCCAACTGGCCGCATCGCTTGGATGCTTTGCCTCACCATATCCCCCAGCCGCCCCCCTGCAAGGGACTTGTCTTGGTGCCATAACCCCACCAAACTCGGCCTATAGTCAAAGAGATAGATCCAAACCATGGCGCATAACCCCGGTTCAACGCGCATCCGCCTCGTCGCCCATTGGATTCGCGCCAACCTCTTTCGCGATCTGCCAAACACACTTGTCTCGGTGGCCGCGATCGCGGGTATCCTTTGGGTCCTCGCGCGCTTGCTAAACTGGGCAGTCTGGCAAGCCAGTTGGGTCGAGACCTGCCGGGCGATTGTCCCCCGCCCACCCGGGCCCGAGGCAAGCGGGGCATGTTGGACCGTACTGGTCGATAATGCCGGGATCCTGGCCTTTGGGTTTTATCCGCCTGAGCTTTGGTGGCGCCCAATCCTTGCCCTTCTGCTCTTGCCAGTCGCACTTGCGCCGATCTGCGTGAGATCTCTGCCAAGGGGCTGGCTTGTCGTCCCAGGGTTCTACCCGGTCATCGCCTATGCGCTGATATGGGGGGCGTTTGGTCTCGCACCGGTCTCATCCGAACGGATCGGCGGGTTTCTCTTGACCCTCATCATCGCCATTCCAGGGGCTCCGCTCGCGCTGCTCCTCGGGATCGCTTTCGCCTTGATCCGGCGTAACGCGATCCTCCCGATCCGGGCGCTTATCGCCGCGATCCTTGGAGTTTTTCGCGCGATCCCACTGATCGTTTTTGTAGTCACTGGCTTTCTGCTCAAGGGGCTTCCACTGCCGTTTTGGATTTTCATCGATCCGATCACGTTCTTCACGTTGCTGATCTCGCTCGCGACCGGGGCACGCATTGCCGAGGCGCTCCAGCCTCAGCTGGTCGCAATCCCTTCGGGCCAACGAGAGGCAGCGCGCTCTTTGGGCTTCAGCGGCAGGGGCGCCTTCTGGATTGTGATCCTGCCGCAAGCGATGCATGGCGCCAGCCCGCAGATCGTGCTGATCCTGGCAGGGCTTCTCAGGGACACAACATTTGTGATGTTCGTTGGGCTTCTCGACCCGCTGCAACTCGCCAGTGTGATCCGCGTCTATCCAGACTGGAACAGCGCTTTCTTCGAGGTTCTGTTCGCCGTAGGTCTCATCTATGGGCTGATGAGCTTTGCAATGGCGCGCTATGCGTGTCATCTCCAGCGCCGAGACGCAGCACGGAACCCTCACCCGGTCAATCTGACCCAGGTGCCGCGACAACATCCCGCCCCCTTCGCGACCCCGTCCTGAGCCAACCCGCTCCGCCGCCATTGCATGTCCAGCCACTTGACGCATATAGACGGCAGGTGACCGAAAGAGGTGTTGGATGCCTGATCAGCCGACCAAAGAGGCCCGGATCGCCGCCGCCGCCAAACGCGCGTTGGCCGAGGCCGAAGCCCGCCGGGCCGCCGAAGCGCCCGAAGAGATCCCCGAGGAGATCGGCGGGCGCGACGGCCCCGAACCCACCCGCTTTGGCGATTGGGAGCGCAAGGGCCTGACCAGCGACTTCTAAGGCGCCGCATGTACCCACCCCCCCGATTTCTGCTCGAAAACCCCTTGATGGAGCGCTGGGTCTCGACCCTCTATCGCGACTGGGCCCGTCTCTTTCGCCCCCGCTGGGGGGTCGAGCGGCGGTTCGGGCGCGATCTTCTGATCGATCAGACCTGCCCGGTCGGGCGCAACATGCTCTCGCGCGGCATGGCCGAGTTCCGCCAGATCGAGCGGTTCGAAGCCGAGATCCGCGCGCGCGCAACAAGTCGCCCAGCGATCTTTCTGGATGTGGGCGCGTTCTGGGGCCTCTATGCGCTCTATTTCGAGCAAACCGGCCTCTTCGATCAGATCCACTGTTTCGAGCCTAGTCCACGCAATCGGGCGCATCTGCGCTGCCACCTCACCATGAACGGCCTCAGCGATCGGATCCAAACCCACGCCATCGCCGCCTCGGACCAGACCGGCACCGCATGGTTTCAAGAAGGCGGAGGCGGCTCGCAAATCGCCGAAGATGGCAGCGTCGAAGTCCCGCTTCGCCCACTCGACACGCTATTTGACTTTCGAGACATGTTCCTCGCGATCAAACTCGACACCGAGGGCCATGAACGCCAGGCCCTGACCGGTATGCGCCGCCTGCTCGCACAGAACACCATCCTCCTCCAAGTCGAGATCTGGGAGGAAAACCGCTCCGACATGCTGCCTTTCCTAGGCGAACTTGGCCTCACCCAAATCGGCGCGTACCGGGATGAGTTCTGGTTCGTCGGTGACCCCTGACCCTGGCGCCAAGATCCACTCATGCCCCAAACTCTTCTGAAAAACACCACGATCGTCACCGTCGACCGCAACCATGGCACGCTCTTCGGCTGCGATCTCTTGATCGACGGCCCCCTAATCGCCGAGATCCGCCCCGGCATCGACGCCCCCGCTGCTGCCGAGATCGACGCCAGCGATATGATCGTCATGCCCGGCCTGATCAACGCCCATATCCATATGTGGGAGACCATGCTGCGCGCCACCGGCGCCGATTGGCCCGGCGATGAGTATTTCGAGGTCGTCCTCGGCCTGCTCGGCGCGCATGTCACGCCAGAGGAGATCTATCTCTCGACCCAGCTCGGCGCGCTCAACCAGATCGACAGCGGCTGCACCACCGTGCTCGAATGGCTGCATTGCTCGAACACGCCGGACCACTCGGATCAGAGCATCCAGGCGCTTGACGACACGGGTATCCGCGCCGTCTTCGGCCATGGCACGCCAAAACCCAACCAACGCCCTGGAGAGCCGCATTTCTCCGAGATCCCGCACCCGGCAGCCGAGATCAAACGCCTCCGCGAGGGCCGGTTCGCCGCCAACGGCTCGGGCCTTGTCTCGCTGGCCATGTGCATCCTCGGCCCCGATTACGCAGGGATCGAAGTCAACCGCCAGGACTTCGCCCTCGCCCGCGAATACGACCTCAGAACCAGCGCCCATGTCTGGGGCGGAGAGCAACGCAAAACACCCGGCGGCTATCGCCCAATCATCGAGGAAGGCCTGCTCGGCCAGCACACCGCCGTGCATGCTAATTTCTTCGAAGACGACGAGGTCAAGCTCTTGATCGACAACGGCGCCAGCTTCACCGCAACCCCAAGCTGCGAGATCGGCGTGCCCAAACCGCCCCTGATCAGCAGCGTGATCCGGGCGGGCGGCAGGCCCTCGATCGCCATCGACAGCGAGATCGACATCACCGGCAATATGTTCGACGCAATGCGCACGGCCCGGCAGTTGCAAGCCACCTTCGACGCAATCCAGGCCTTCGACCCCACAGCCACCCGCGAAAGCGCGGGCCGCCCGGATATCGACGCGATCGTCACCGCGCAGGAGCTCACCTGCTCCTCCCTCGACGTGCTCGAATGGGCCACGATCAACAACGCCCATGCCATGGGGCTGGGGGCACAAATCGGCTCGCTCACCCCAGGCAAACGGGCGGATATCGTGCTCCTGCGCAAGACCGATCTGAACCTGATGCCGGTGACTGACCCGGTGCAGAGCATCGTGATGCATGCCAATCAATCCAATGTGGACACGGTCTTTATCGACGGGACGCTGAGGAAACGCCATGGCAGCCTGCTCGCCCGCCCACCGGGACTGGCCACCAAAGCTGAAGGCGCCGCGCACCGCCTCCTCGACCTGGCCGACCAACTGGGCCGCCCGCTCCGCTCCCCATAACACAGATCTCGGGTCACGCTTCGGTGAAACCAGCCCCTTCGCCCCGATGATCTGCTATCACTCCCAGGATCACAAAGACCCGAGAGACCCATGCTCCGCACCCTCCTGACCGCCTTCCTGCTCGCAACACCAGCCCTGGCAGGATCCCCGTGCGCCCAAGGCTGCAGCACCGATCTCGGCGACTATCACATGGTCTTGCCCCAGGGGGAGGGGCCCTTCCCCGTGATGATGCATCTCCACGGCATGGGCGGCACCGGCGCTGGTGTCGCCAAAGGGGCCTCGGCCAAAACCGCCCTCGCCCGGGGCTACGCGGTGATCGCGCCCACCGGCTGGCAACCGGTCAGCCGGTATCCGAAGAACTGGGGCGTCTATGATGGCCGCGACTACTCCCGCGACGACATAGCCTTCCTCCGCGGGGTCCTCGCCGATGCCACCGCCAAAGCGCCCATCGACCCGGGCCGCGTCCTGCTTTCGGGCTTCTCCCGCGGCGGCTCCATGGTCTGGGACATCGCCTGCCGCGCCCCCGATCTCGCCCGCGCCTATGCCCCGGTCGCGGGCGCCTTTTGGGTGCCCGAGATCACCGAATGCGCGGCCCCCGTCGATCTCTTCCACACCCATGGCTGGCGCGACCGAACCGTGCCCTTGGAGGGCCGCCCGATCCCCAACAGTGACATCACCCAGGGCGATGTCTTCGCCGCCCTCTTCACCCTGCGCCAGACCAATGGCTGCACCAAACGCCAGCCCGAGACCGGTTGGGTCGAAAACGGCCTCTGGTGGCGCTCCTGGTCCGATTGCGACCATGCCCAGATCGACCTGATGCTCCACCAAGGCGGCCATGGCGTGCCCCGCGGCTGGGCCACCCATGCGCTCGACTGGTTCGAGGCCCGCTTGGCCCAAGAGACCAGCCGATGATCCGCGCCCTCATCGCCGCCCTAATCTCGCTGCCTCTGACCGCGCAGGCTTGCGGCGGCCCCGATGCCCCGTGCGAGATCGCAAACGGCACCTACCACCTCGCCCTGCCCGACGGCCCGGTGAAAGGCGTGCTCCTGCACCTCCATGGCGGCGGCGGCAAAGCCTCGGCCACGATCAAAGGCCGCACTGCCACAGCCGCCCTTGCCCGCGGCTACGCGGTGATCGCCCCCCAAGGCTGGCAACCCGAAAATCGCTGGCCCCGGGATTGGAGCGTCACCGCCAAAGGCATCTCCTACCAGCGCGACGACATCGCCTTCCTCCGCGAAGTCCTGGCCGATGTGGCGGCCCGCCACGGCCTCACGCCCAAACCGCTCCTGCTGTCGGGCTTCTCGCGTGGCGGCTCCATGGTCTGGGACGTGGCCTGCCGCGCGCCGGATTTGGCGGATGCCTACGCCCCTTTCGCCGGCGCCTTCTGGGACCACTTGCCGGAGAGCTGCACAGCCCCCGTCACCCTCTTCCACAGCCATGGCTGGACCGACCGGGTCGTGCCCCTTGAGGGCCGATCCTTCTTCGAAGGCAAAGTCATCCAAGGCGATGTCTGGGCCTCCCTCGCGGTCCTGCGCCAAACCAATGGCTGCGCCAATCGCCAACCCAAAACCAGCTTCGCCGCCAAAGGCCTCCTGCTGCGCAACTGGACAGATTGCAAGGCAGGCCGCCTCGACCTTCTGCTCCACCCTGGCGGCCACGCCGCTCCAAATAACTGGGCGACGCTCGCCCTCGACTGGTTCGAAGCCCGCCTCGCCGAGCACCCCTAACGCATGGCCGGGTGGGCGGGCAGTCGTTGTCCCGCAGGGGCAACGCTGGATGCCCCCCGGCCTCTGGATCAGATCACAGCCTTCTCCACAAACGGCACCCCCGCCACGACCCGCTCATAGCCAAAATCGCTCAGATCCAGCGCGCGATACGCGCCATAGGTCAGTAGCTCCGACATCCCCCGCCCCATGGCCGCCGATTGCTGCAGCCCGTGGCCGGAGAAGCCGTTCTGGAAGAAGAAATTCCCCACCTCCGGATGCGGCCCGATCACCGCGTTATGGTCGAGCGT
>JBCDAS010000097.1:0-13157 GCA_039185235.1 Pseudomonadota bacterium | reverse complement strand
TTAGGCTGCCTCGGCGGGATGATCGGGTTTTCGCTGCTGCTGAATTGGGTCGGTTCGGACAGCAACCCGATGTTTGCTATGCCGTGGTATTGGCACCTTGTGACCGGAGGGTTCGCATTCGGGCTGGTCTTTATGGTCACCGAGCCTGTCTCGGGCTCTCACACTAATTTGGGCCGATACTTCTACGGGGGTTTGATCGGGTTTATGGTGGTGATGATCAGGGTGATAAATCCGGCATTCCCCGAGGGTATGATGCTCGCCATCCTCTTTGGAAACGTGTTCGCACCGCTGATCGACTACTTCGTGGTTCAAGCCAATATCAAACGCAGGGCGCGCCGCCATGGGTGACAAGGACCCGCAAAACGACAAGCCGGAGAGCTTCATCCGCCGCTTTCTGGCGCTTCCGCCGGACTCCGTACCGAAAACCGTGTTCGTGGCCGTGGCGCTCTGCCTCGTTGCTTCGATGGTGGTCTCGGCAGCCGCAGTGGCGCTGCGTCCAATCCAAGAGGTCAACGCACTCAAAGACAAGCAAATCAATATCTTGCAAGTCGCTGGGATCTATGACCCGGAGAAGGACGTGTTAGAGTCTTTTGCCGCTTTTGAACCGCATATCCTAGAGTTGGAAACTGGGACCTTCACAGATCAGTTCGATCTGGCGGCCTTCGACGACCGCGCCGCGGCTGATGACCCTGCTACTTCGGTCGCCCTCACCGATGATCCGGCGGGGATTATCCGCCAGGCTAAGTTTGTGACGGTCTATCTGCTCAGGGATGAGGCTGGAGAGATCGACAAGGTCATTCTACCCCTGCACGGCTATGGCCTCTGGTCGACCCTCTACGGCTACATAGCCCTGGAAGAGAACGGGAACGACATCTTCGGTCTCCAGTTCTATGAACATGCGGAAACGCCTGGTCTCGGCGCCGAAGTGGATAACCCCCGCTGGAAAGCGCAGTGGAACGGAAAGAGGCTGGCCGATGACGATGGAGTAATGCAGATCAGCGTTACGAAATCGCCTCCTCCTGCCGGTGCGGAGTATCATATCGACGCCTTGGCAGGTGCGACTTTGACCACGGTCGGTGTTCACAACCTTGTCCGTTTCTGGATGGGTGAGAACGGCTATGAACCCTTCCTTGAGAACCTAAAAGCGAGGACGCTCTAATGCCCCATAAGCGCAGAGAGATGCTGCTCGACCCGCTGGTCGACAACAATCCGATTACGCTTCAAGTGCTTGGAATTTGCTCCGCGCTTGCAGTGACCTCTTCGCTCTCGGTCTCCTTCGTGATGGCGATCGCGGTGACGTTTGTGACTGGCTTCTCATCCATGTTCATCTCGCTCATCCGCAGCCAGATCCCTGGCTCCATCCGGATCATTGTGCAGATGGTGATCATCGCCTCGATGGTGATCCTGGTCGATCAGGTGCTGAAAGCCTATGCCTATGAGATCTCCAAGACCCTCTCTGTCTTCGTTGGTCTGATCATCACCAACTGCATCGTGATGGGTCGGGCGGAGGCATTTGCGATGAAGAACCCACCAATCGACAGCTTCATCGACGGAGTTGGGAACGGGATGGGGTATGGCCTAATCCTTATGCTGGTCGGCTTCAGCCGTGAGCTGTTCGGCGCGGGCAGCCTGTTCGGGATCACCATCTTCGAGACCGTCAATAATGGCGGCTGGTACGTGCCCAATGGTATGCTGCTCCTGCCTCCCTCGGCGTTCTTCATCATCGGGCTGATCATCTGGGCGTTCCGGTCCTGGAAACCCGAGCAGGTCGAAGAGCGCGAATACAAGATCCAGACAGCCGAGGCACACTGATGGAAGCTCTCCTCTCCCTCGCGGTCAAAGCGATCTTCGTCGAAAATCTGGCGCTGTCGTTCTTCCTCGGCATGTGCACCTTCATCGCGGTGTCGAAGAAGATCTCGACCGCGATTGGCCTCGGCATCTCGGTGATGATCGTGCAGTCGATCACGGTACCAGCGAACAACCTTATTCTGGGCTATCTGCTGGCCCCGGGCGCATTGGCATGGGCCGGGTTCCCTGATGTCGATCTGACGTTCCTTGGGTTGATCTCCTATATCGGTGTGATTGCAGCCCTGGTTCAGATCCTTGAGATGGTGCTCGATAAATACTTCCCGCCGCTCTACAATGCGCTCGGTGTTTTCCTTCCGTTGATTACGGTGAACTGTGCGATTCTCGGCGGTTCGCTCTTCATGGTCGAACGCAGCTATAACTTCACCGAGTCGGTGACTTACGGTTTGTCCTCGGGCTTTGGCTGGGCTCTGGCCATCACTGCCATGGCCGGTGTTCGGGAGAAGCTGAAATACTCGGATATCCCGGATGGCTTGCAAGGGCTTGGGATCACCTTCATCTCCGCGGGCCTGATGGCGATGGCCTTCATGTCATTCTCTGGCGTTAAACTCTGAGGCACCGATATGGCGACATTCTCACTGGGTATTGTTCTCTTCACCTTGATCGTGCTGGCGCTGGTGACAATTATCTTGGCAGCGCGCTCTCGGCTGGTTTCCACCGGGAATGTGAACATTACGATCAATGGTGAAAAAACGATCTCGGTCCCTGCTGGCGGGAAGCTTTTGCAGACATTGGCCGAGCAGCAGCTTTTCGTGCCATCCGCATGCGGCGGCGGCGGAACATGCGCCCAATGCCGGGTCAAGATCCACTCTGGCGGCGGTTCCATCCTGCCGACCGAGGAGAGCCATATCACCAAGCGGGAAGCCTCCTGTGGCGACCGTCTCTCCTGTCAGGTGGCGGTTAAACAAGATATGGAAGTCGAGGTTCCTGAAGAGGTCTTCGGCGTCAAGAAGTGGGAATGCACAGTCCGCTCGAATGAGAACGTCGCCACCTTTATCAAAGCCCTGGTGCTCGATCTGCCCGAGGGCGAGGACGTGAATTTCCGCGCTGGCGGCTACATCCAGATCGAAGCGCCCGCGCATAAGCTCGCCTATCAGAATTTCGATGTTGAAGAGGAATATCGCGAGGACTGGGATCGCTTCAATCTCTGGCAGTACAGCTCGAGCGTCGAAGAACCGATCGAGCGCGCTTACTCGATGGCGAACTACCCGGAAGAGAAGGGCATGATTATGCTTAATGTCCGGGTTGCCTCGCCGCCGCCTGGCTCCGATGGGATACCGCCGGGCAAGATGTCCTCCTACATATTCAATCTCAAACCAGGCGACAAGGTCACGATTTCGGGCCCGTTCGGTGAGTTCTTTGCCCGTGAGACCGAGAAAGAAATGGTTTTCATCGGCGGCGGCGCGGGTATGGCGCCGATGCGCAGTCATATCTTCGATCAACTCAAGCGCCTGAAGAACCGAGATCGAAAGATCACGTTCTGGTACGGGGCGCGCTCGAAGCGCGAGATGTTCTTCGTCGAAGACTTCGATCAACTCGCCGCCGAGTTCCCGAACTTCACCTGGCATGTGGCCCTGTCCGACGCACTGCCCGAGGATGAATGGGAGGGGTATACAGGCTTCATCCACAACGTCCTTTACGACGAGTATCTCAAGGACCATGCCGCGCCAGAAGATTGTGAATACTATATGTGCGGACCCCCGATCATGAACTCATCGGTGATCAATATGCTGCTGGAACTCGGGGTGGACCGAGAGGACATTATGCTGGACGACTTCGGCGGCTAGCACTTTGAGGGCTGCCGTGATCGCGTCGATGGGACCTGCATTGAACTCCGGCATGCAACAGAAACTGTGGCCGTGAGCCTGCTCAAACAAGTGCGCTTTTCGGTAAAATCGACGATGTATTCGACGCAGTCACGACTTGGCGGTGATCGTGCCCCGGCAGTTTGCCTAAACCCGGTGGACTGCTCCGTGACTGAGCAGCGCCTTTCCTATCCAATTCATCGGCACAAACCGCGCCGGGTGTGCCGCAATCCTGGCAAGCTTATCCGCAGGAGACGAGCCACCCTCCTCCGTCACGCTCTGCTTCCCCGAATTGTCCCAATCACCTCATCCGTTGAGGTTACGGTCGCAACATTGGCCATCGCATACTCGACCGAAGCACGGTGCCAATCGGCATTCATGGTGGAGCAAGAATCCTCTGGAACGATCACCCGAAAGCCTTTGTCAGCGGCGGTCCGGGCGGTGTGCTCGACCGACATGTTGGTCCAAGCGCCTGTGTTGATCAGCGTGTCGATCCCTAGGTGGCGCAGATAGCTCTCGAGGCGAGAGGTTTCCCAAGCACTCATCGAGTGTTTCTCGACGACGAGATCACGATCGGCCGCCTCCAGCCCTTTGACCGGCTGCACGCCCCAGGTTCCGCGGACCAATGCATTGGCTGATTTGAGGCCTTCGAACAAAGGCGCCTTGGTCGACAGCGCCGGGTGGCCCGGTTCGCACACAAACCAGATGTGGATCACTGGGATGCCCGCCGCCCTGCAACTCGCCGCCAGACGCGAGGAATTGTGGACGACATTCTGGCTGCGGGCATGATCGGGCGCGCCACTTTCGGCGAAAGCCCCATCGGGCATGATCACATCGTTCTGCATGTCCTGGATCAGGAGTGCGGTGCGCGACGGCGTGATCGAGAGGCCATGAACGGGCGCCGGATCGGGGGGGACTGCGGTTGGTTCGGGGACGCCCGTCGCCCCCATGAAAGGCTCCCGCCTGCCGCGCGCCTTGGTCTTGATGCGGTAGAGCCCGGTGGTCGCACACATGAACAGCTCGGACCAGTCGTCTCCTCCCCAGTGCAGGTTGGCGACCATCTCTGGCACATGGACCTCGCCCAGCAGCAGGCCATGGAAGTCGTAGACCCAGACGCCTCCCGGAGCCGTCACATAGACATTGCCTTTGTCATCCGCCTTCATGCCATCGGGCACGCCCGCACGCGTCGCCTCCTTGATCCCACTGGCAAAAACCCGACCATTCACCAGCCTTCCATCGTCGGCGACATCGAACATGCGGATATTGGCCTGATCCGTGTCGTTCACCCACATCCAGCGCTCGCACGGGCTGAAGCAAAGCCCATTCGGTTGGGAGAACATGTAGCGGTCACTGACCAACTGCGCCTCATCGCCAGGGCGATGGCCGGGGGGCAAGCGGTAGACGCCTTGGAAGCCCTGCTCAAGTGGGCGCTCGACGCCAAATCCGGGCATGCGCCCATAGGTGGGGTCGGTGAAATAGATCGCGCCATCGGAGCGCACGCAGAGGTCGTTGGGGGAGTTCAGCTCCTTGCCCTCGAAATGGCTCGCCAGCACCTCGCGCGAACCGTCCGGCGCGAAACGGGCAACCGAGGAGGTAGAATGCTCGCAGACCAAAAGGTTCAGATCCGCATCATAGGTCATCCCATTGCCCTTGTTCGACGGGCGCATTATCTCCTCGATTTCGCCATTCGGCGACCAGCGTCTGCGCACATCCGCCGGCATGTCCGAGAAGATCAGATGCTTTTCCAACGGATGCCAGAGCGGGCCTTCGGTGAAGGTGAAGCCTGACCCCAGTTGCTCGACTTGGGTGCCGGGGTCAATGATCTCGGTGAACCGCCCGTCGACGACCTTGTGCATGGCGCGCTCCCTCAGGCCGGGAACCATTGCCGGGCGGGCAAGGTCTCGACGATTGGGCCCGGGCAGGTCATGTCGAGACGCCCGATCACTTGGCCGTTCTGGATCTTCGCCCCCTTGTCATGGACCGGCAGCAGGAAGGTGAAGTTGTTGAGAAGCTTCTTCATTTGTGCCTTCTCATTGCGCTTGGAGCCTGCGTGGTTCCCGGTCACCTGCGGCTCCATGAAGTTGTTCACCCGCACATGGTTGATGATCTGGTCATTGAAGTCATAGATCACGTCCCCGCAGATGCAGGCGAGGCCCTCTGCCGTCTCGACGATCACATTCATTGAACCCTCTGTATGGGCGTAGGCAGGCTCGCACCAGACCCCTGGGATGATCTCCTCGGCGCCGGAAATCTCGAGATCGAGGAACCGGATCGCTTCGGGCTCATAGATCCGATCGACCAGGTGCTTGATGTCAGGCTTCGGGTATTGCGGGTACATGATGCCGGAGACCGAGAACTCCATCTCGCGCCGGTTCAACACCACGGTGGTGTTCATCGGGAAATGGTCATCCTTGCCAGCATGATCGATATGGAGATGCGTGTGCAGGATGTAGCGGATATCGCCCAGCTTGACCCCGTGACGCGCGAGTTGCTGCTCGATCATGTTGTCGTGGTACTGGAAGCCCCGCATCCCCAACGTCTCCATGATCGCGTTATCGCGATAGCCAGTATCTACCAGAACCGGATACTGCCCGCCCAGGATCAGGAAGCCATAGGTGGGCACGCGGCGAGTGCGCCCGCAATTATGCCCAAGAACCAGAAACGAGTTCTCTAGCTCGATATCGCCATAGTCCAGCACGTGGATTGTAAGTGCCATTTGTTCCTCCCTCAGATGCGGTAGACCCGCGAGGCTGTGTCGTTGAAAATTGCGCTCCGCGCTTTGGCGGGCAGTTTGGCGGTGGCGGCCTGGAAGGCCACAACGAGATCGGCGTAGCTGGTCCAGATCTTCTCAATCGGAAAGTTAGACCCGAACATCGCGCGCTCGGGCGTTAAGATTTTCAGCGTTTCCGCGATAACTTGAGCAATGAAACTCGGGTCATTGCGGTGGATGAACGTCCCAAAGGCCGAGAGCTTGGTGACGACATTGTCGTTCTTGGCGAGCGCCTTCATGCCCTTGCGCCAAGCAGCCCAGCCGGTCTTTGAAGTATCCTCCAGCATTCCAGCGTGCTGCAGGACAAAGGTTACATCTGGACAGGATTGGACCAAAGTGGCGGCATCGGCCATCTGATCTGGGAAGACTTGAAGGTCGAAGCTCCAGCCATAGTCCGAAAGCGCCCTGATCCCCTCGACCAACCGCGGATCCGTCAGTTGATCTCGGGGCGCGAAGCGGTATTGCGGGTTCTCGTGCCAATGCAATTGCTGCCGGAACCCCCTCAGTCGAGGGTACTTCTTAAACCGCTCAAGCTTCTTCTGGACATCGCCTTTGGTAAAGTCGAGATAGCCGACGATCGCATGCGGCCACCCGGTCTGGTCAGCCACGCCCTCAACCCAGGCAATCTCATCCTCCGCCCAGTTGGGCGCCCAATTGGCTTGAACATAGATGGATTTCTCGACCCCCGTGCCGGACAGATCACGAAGATACTCATCGATCAGATAATCCCGCTTGATCGAGGCGTAGGGCCCAAAGATCCGCGGCCTTTCCGGGCCGAGCAACCAGGGCAGATCCTTTTGCAGCCAGATATGGTGATGCGCGTCGATCATCCCGCCTCCGCCATCGAAAGCAGATGGTCGGCAATCGCACCCGTCGTGGCGCCATCGCCCAGATGATCTAGATCGGCGAGGATCGCCCGCAAAGCCTCGGTCTGAGGATGACCGTCTGGCGTCAGGGGCGACAACCAATCGAGCCGCCAAGCAAGGCGCTTCATACGCCGGGTCGCTGCCACCAGAAGGTCGGGCGAGCCCCGCTCCAAGCCATCTGAGAGCATCACGACAGCGGCCCCCCGCAGAAAACCCGCATAGCGGGGAACCGAGAGGAGGGTCTCCAACGCCTCACCAATTCTTGTCCCGCCATCGATATCGGCGATTAATGCCGAGGCGCGCTCCATCGCTCGACCCGGATCGGGGTTACGCAGCGCGGGGGTCAAACGGGTCAACCGGGTGCCCAGCGTGAAAACCTCCAACCGCTGGGCAGCACGTCGAAGCGCATGCGCCAGGCGAAGCGCACTGTCAGTGCGCTCCCGCATCGAGCCGGAAACATCAATCAACAGAACGATCTTGCGCTGCCTTGCCTCACGCTTGCGCCAGGGCAGGCTCAGGATTTCCCCATCGCGCCGCGCCGCATCGCGCATCGCGCGCCGCAGATCGAGCGCCTGCCCGTTTCTCGCGGGTCGAAACCGGCGAGACACGCGCTTGGGCAAGCGCCGGGCCCCTTCTCGCCTTAGGATCGAGAGGGCGGCCTCGGGCCTATCCTCCAGAACCCGATGACCCAGCCGCTCGGCAGCCGTCGCCTCCTCCCCCGGATCATCCGAAGGGTCCACTGTTATCTCTTCCGGCCTTCCGGTTGCTTCATGGGCTTCGGCTTCCTTATCATCCGCTGGGACGGCCTGTGGCAATGCAATGCCCAGAAAATGCGCTTCAAAAAGCCGATCGAAATCGCCCCGACGATCTGGCGGGATCGCCATCAGGGCCAAAGCCGCCTGGCGAATGTCCCCGATCCCACGCGGTCCTAAAAGGCCCACAGCTTCTACAAACCCCATTGTCTGGTCGGGCGAGACAGAGAACCCATTCGCCCGCAACAGCGTTGGGAAGCTGACCAAGGGGCGGACCGCGGCGGGCAGCATCACGCGGCCTCCCCAGGGAGCAGCTCATTCAGACGTGGTGCGAGATAGGCCAAATCATCTTGGTCTTTGAGAGCCACACCAATCGCCCGCTTGAACGCATCCGGCCAAGGCGCTCCCTGATCGGCCAGAAGTGTCGCAGCTTCTGCCCACTCGACCGTTTCGGCCACGCCAGGCGGTTTCACCAAGGGTTCTGATCGCAGCAACCCGACCGAAGCAACCACAGCGTCAGCTGTCGCCCGGGCGACGGAAGACGCGCGGGTCATCACGATTTCTGCTTCCAGCTCAGGGTCGGGATAGTCGATCCAGTGATAAACACATCGCCGTCTCAGCGCTTCATGCAAGTCACGTGTCCGGTTCGAAGTGAGGACCACGACGGGATGACTGCGGGCTCTTACCGTGCCAGTCTCCGGGATCGAGATCGTGAAATCCGAGAGGAATTCGAGCAGGAACGCCTCGAACTCATGATCCGCACGATCGACTTCATCAATCAGAAGCAATGTGCCGTCGGGATCTCGCAAGGCCTCAAGCAGCGGTCGCGCCAGCAAATAATCATCCGCATAGATGTTGATATAGTCGTCGCCGGCCTGCCGGATCGCGAGCATCTGACGAGGATAGTTCCACTCATAAAGCGCAGCTGAGGCGTCTATCCCCTCATAACACTGCAACCGGATCACCCGCCGTGACAGGATCGATCCGATCGCCTTGGCAGCTTCGGTTTTGCCGACACCCGGTACGCCTTCCAGAAGGAGGGGTTTGCCGAGCGCCAATCCCAAATAGGCAGCTGTCGCCAAACCTGCATCCGCCAGATACTGCGCACCGATCAGCGCCTGGCGGAGTGCATCTGCTGACGAAATCCCTCCGATGTTCGCCCTTACCGCCACCCCGCACCCCCCGTCTCAGCGCCGCGCGCGGGTGGGTGGGTGATCGCGTCCTCGAAACCCGGCGCGGCCTTGCATGGGAGCGCGCGGCGCATCAGCGCCTACCCTGTGGCCGTGCGCCACCATTTGCACGAAGACCCCGCAGAACCTTCTCGGGTGTAATCGGCAGACTGTCACAGCGCACCCCAACCGCATTATAGACCGCGTTCGCAATCGCAGGCAGGACCGGGTTGGCGCACATCTCTCCGGGTCCCTTGCCACCGAAAGGCGCGTCCTGAGCTGGCCGTTCGAGGATCGAGATGTGATGCGGAATCGCATCGCCAGGCCCGGGCTGCAGGTACTGGTTGAAATCCTCCGGCCCATGCGCTCGATCAGGGTAGTACGGCTCAGTCGTCTCATAGAGAGCATGGCTCACACCCATCCAAGCCCCACCGATTAACTGCTGTTCGACCAGCTTTGGATTGAGCGCCCGGCCAACCTCATAGGCGGAGTTGATCTGAGTGACCTCAACCTCTCCGGTTTCATCATCCACAGTAAGATCGACCACCAGTGCTGCATGCGCAAAGCAGGACACCGGCGTCATCTCGCCCGTCTCAGGATCCACATCCGACATCGGCACAAGAAAAATCCCACGACCCGATAGTGTCCGACCCTGCCGAAACTGTGCGGCCTGCGCAGTCTCTTCCACCGTGATTGACTGCGACGGCGCCCCTTTCACATGGATGTTGCCCCGCCCATCGGTGGTCAGATCAGAGGCATTGACCTCCAGTTCATCGGCAGCAGCCTCCAGCATCTGCGTGCGCGCCTCGGCTGCCGCTCTGATCACTGCATTGCCCATCCGATGCGTACCGCGAGAGGCAAAGGATCCCATATCATGAGGCCCCGTGTCCGAATCCGCCGTGTCGACATAGACATCCTCAATCGGAACGCCCAAGGCTTCCGCTGCAATCTGGCGGGTGACCGACTTCATCCCCTGCCCGAGGTCGATGGCGGATAGAGCAACCTTGAACTTGCCATCCGGGGTCGAATGCACCAAAGCCTGGCTTGGGTCTCCCCCCAAATTCATTCCAATTGGATAGTTGATCGCCGCAAAGCCGCGGCCTGCATGTAAGGTCATCGCCGCCCCCTCGGGCCAGAGATAAACCGCGAAACACCCGGTCGTCGCGGCGCCCGAGGCTCGCTTGGCACAGTCGGTGGAACCACCTCTGCAGGTGGCGCAGTAGGCGCAGTTGGTGGAGCCGACGGGGTCGATGGTGGTGACGGAGGTGGCGCGGATGTCTGGATCGCGCGGGCAGCTGCCGGCAAGCTTGGCCCTGAAGCAGAGCCAGAACGCAGCGGCTCAACGATCGCCGGATTGGCATGGGTGTCGGGCGCTTCAGGCGCGATTGGTTGAGCTTCTAGAGGCGCAGAAGCTGGTGACCCGGTCGAGACTTTGAAACCGAGCCGTTCGGCCTCAATCACCATATCCTCGCGCTGAGGCGCGTTCCCCGTTGCCGGATGCTCATTGGCTGTCCCAGCAGCAATGCGCTCGAGTTGCGACGCCCCCGCCGCCGGTTCCGGCGCAATCCCGATCCGCTTGCGCTCACCGATCTGACCACCATGGTCTATCACAGTCTCGGGGATCTCGGCCCGCCAGCCGATCCCGCCATCGCGAAGGCTTGACGCGTTCCGAGCATCCGCACTCAAGGCCCATCCCGACTTGTCCGCAGCGACTTGGCAGCATTCAATGAAGGCGCAGTTCTTAGCTGTCCTTCTATGGGCCTTCATATCCCCATCGCGATAGGCATTTAGGATCCGGAGTTCGATCGGATCCATCGCAACCTGCTCGGCCACCTTGTCCATGTGGCATTCGATGGCAAAATCCACGCCGGTGATCCCAAAGCCGCGCATTGCGGTTGAGGGCGTGCGGTTCGTGAACACGCAATAGACGTTGGAGGCAATGTTCGGGATCGTATAGGGCCCTGGGATATGCCCTGTGCACTTTTGAACAGCATAACTGGAAAGCCGCGTATAGGCGCCCGCATCAAAGAACCCTGTGAACTCCCGCGCAACGATCCGGCCGTCGCGCATGACACCATCTTTGATCCGCCAACGCTCTGCCCCACGCGGTGCACCCACTTGCATCTCCTCCGCCCGGTCCCACTGGTACTTCACCGGGCGTCCGGTCAGCATCGAACCTAAGATCGCAAGCGGTTCATGATGGCTATCGACCTTTCCGCCAAATCCACCCCCAACAGTGCCCCCGATGAAATGCAGTCGAGAGCTTGGCAGAGCGGTTTGCTTCGCGGCTACGGCGACTGAAAAGAACAACGCTTGGGTTGAAGTGTAACAGACAAAGCGATCATTGGTCTCAGGTGCTGCGATCGCCCCGCAAGTCTCCATCGGCGCCTGTTCGATGGGCGACATCTGGTACTCACCCTCGACGATGTAATCGGCCTGCGACAATGCTGTCTCGACATCGCCGAAGCGTAGTTTCTGATGATCGTAGCGGTCGTGGTAATCGAATGTGTTGTTTGGGTAAGTCTCATTGACCACCGGCGCCTCGCGCTTTAGCGCCTCTTCGACATCCAAAACAAAGGGCAATTCCTGCCAATCGACCTTCACCAGTGCGACCGCTTCGCGGGCTGCGCGCTCAGATGTTGCTATGATGGCGAGGATCGGTTCTCCCTTATAGGCCACTTTGTCAGGTGTCAGCAGCGGCTCGTCGTCTCGGCCAAAGTTGAGCAGCGCCAGCAGCGTGTTCATGTTCACGGGGATGTCTTGCGGTCGGATGATCCGGACGACACCGGACGCCTGTTCAGCGGCTGAGGCGTCGACCGAGCGCACCCGCGCGTGGTGATGCGGCGAGCGCACGCAGCGCATATGCAAGAGCCCGTCGAACAGGTGGTCGTCATAGAACGGAGAGCGCCCAGTCACATGACCCAGGATGTCCTGGCGAATATGCGGCTTGCCGATCTCGGCGAGGTTGTCATCGCGCTCGTCGGCAAACAGATCCTTGCGGAACTCAACCGGCATCAGACCCTCCCCGCCAAAGAAGGGCGCGGCGCGCGCGCGGCAGTGAGGATCGCCTCAACAATGGGCTCATAGCCGGTGCAGCGACAGAGATTGCCTGAGATCGCCTCGACCACCTCCTCACGCGTCGGCGATGGATTGCGATCCAAAAGTGCTTTCGCCGCCATCAGCATGCCCGGCGTGCAATAGCCGCATTGGGCCGCGAACCCTTCCATAAAGGCGGTTTGCAACGCATGCAGATCCGGGCCATTGGCCATCCCGCCAGCCGTCTCGATCGCACGTCCCTGAACAGTCTCCGCCAGGACCAGACAGCTCAGATGCGGCTCCCCATCGATCAGAACGGTGCAGGTGCCGCAAGTTCCCTGACCACACCCGTATTTCGGCGACAGATCACCCACGCCCCGGCGCAGAACGTCGAGGAGGTTCTGGCCAGGATCGGCAAATGCCGCCGCATCATCCCCGTTCAGCGTGAAAGTCACAGGCGTCTTCATCGGCGACCCTCTCCCAGCAAAAGGCGGCGGAGGTGTACGGGCGCGACCTCGCGGCGGTACCAGGAAGACGCCAGCGCATCATCTGGGGGGGACAAGTCGTCAGTGGCGACGTTCAAGGCAGGTGTGATCCCCGCCAAGTCCAACGCCACCCCCTCCAACGCGCGCTCTACAGCCGCAACCCGAACGGGTGTCGAGGCCATCGCACCATAGGCCACGCGCACATTCGAGAGCCGCCCAGCGCTCCGCTGCAGATGCGCCGCCATGCTCATGACTGAGACACCTTTGGGCTTTACCCGGCTCACCTTTCGAAACCGAAACTCATCGCCGGACGGGCGCTGGATCGAGATGGATCGGACCAAACCCTGTCGCGTCGCCAGATATTGCTCAAGCGAGAGCTTGGTCCCTTCGGCGAGGGTCACTTCCCCG
>JBCDAS010000096.1:0-13206 GCA_039185235.1 Pseudomonadota bacterium | reverse complement strand
GCGCGGCCCTGGGAGCTGACGAAGACCCAGTCGATCGATGTGATGGATGCGCTTGGCTCGAACATCCGGGTGGACACGCGGGGACGCGAGGTCATGCGGGTCCTGCCGCGCAACCATGACGGCGTGAACGAGGAATGGCTGGCCGATCGCAGCCGCTATATCTGGGACGGGCTGCGGCGCCAGCGGCTGGATCGACCTTTTGTCCGGGTTGATGGCAAGCTGAAACCGGCCTCTTGGGCCGAGGCTTTTGCAGCAGTGAAAGCCGCGGTCGATAAAGCTGGTGCGAATGTCGCTGCTGTCGCAGGAGATCTTGTGCCGGTGGAGGCGATGTGGGCGCTGAAATCGCTCTTGGCATCGCTGGGCTCCGACCGCGTTGAGTGTCGCCAGGACGGCGCGGCGCTGCCCATCGGCAATCGTTCGGCCTATGTCGGGACGGCAAAAATCGAGGATCTGGATACCGCCAATGGCGTTCTTTTGATCGGCGCCAATCCCCGCAACGAGGCCCCAGTTCTCAACGCCCGGATCCGCAAAGCTTGGCTCGCCGGTGCTGATGTTGCGATGATCGGCGAAGCGGTGGACTTGACCTATACCGCCTATCATATCGGCACCGGGCCTGAGGCGTTGCAGGGCGGCAGTCGGGCGGAACTGCTCTCCAATATGCAGAAGATGGACAGCAAAGTCATCGTCATCGGTCAGGGTGCACTACAACGGGCCGATGGTGCAGCAGTTCTCGCCAGCGCTATGGCGTTGGCCGAGGAGGCGGGCGCCAAGATCCTGGTCCTTCACACAGCCGCGGCCCGGGTCGGCGGAATGGATATCGGGTTTGCCCATCCGGACGGGTTGGCCTGCTTGCAAGAAGCAGAGCTTGTTTGGAACTTGAGCGCTGATGAGTGTGCAATGCCCGAGGGCGCGTTCGTAGTATACCAAGGCCATCACGGTGACCGCGGCGCGCATCGGGCAGATGTGATCCTGCCAGGCGCCGCCTATACCGAACAATCAGGGATCTTCGTAAACACCGAGGGACGGGTGCAAATGGCAGCCCGTGCGGGCTTCCCGCCTGGCAATGCGAAGGAGGACTGGGCAATTCTGAGGGCAGCCTCGGCCGAGCTTGGCCAGACTTTGCCTTTCAACTCGCTGGATGCCCTCAGAGCAGCTCTATTCGAAGCGCATCCACATCTCGCGGTTATCGACGCAATCACCGAGGCAGAGTGGACGCCGCTCCCCCAGGACGATATGGAAGCAAATCCCTTCACCCAAGCGCTGGGCGACCATTATCTCACCAACCCGATCGCTCGTGCGAGCCAGATGATGGCGGATATGTCGAAACTCGCGCGAGAACGCGCCCAGCCGATGGCAGCGGAATAGAGAGATGATGGAGTTTTTCGACACCCCGCTCGGCACCTTTGTCCTAATCCTGGCGCAATGCTTGGTCGTCACGGTGTCGATCCTGGTTAGCCTGGCTTTTCTGTTGCTTATGGATCGCAAGGTCTGGGCGGCGGTGCAGCTGCGCCGGGGGCCGAACGTGGTGGGGCCCTATGGCCTGCTGCAGAGTTTCGCTGATTTCGGGAAGTTTGTGCTCAAGGAGATCGTGATCCCCTCGGGGGCTGACAAGGTCGTCTTTCTGCTCGCGCCTCTGATCACCTTCATCCTTGCTGTGATCGCCTGGGCGGTGATCCCGTTTGCCGAGGGGTGGGTGATCTCGGATCTCAATGTTGGAGTGCTCTACATCTTCGCGATCTCCTCGTTGGGGGTCTATGGGATAATTATGGGCGGCTGGGCGTCGAACTCGAAGTATCCGTTCCTTGGCTGCCTAAGATCAGCGGCGCAGATGGTTTCCTACGAGGTCTCGATCGGGCTGATCATCGTGGGTGTTCTGATCTCGACAGGCTCGTTGAACCTCTCGGCGATTGTCGCGGCACAAGATGGTAGCTACGGAATGCTGTCTTGGTACTGGCTGCCGCATTTCCCGATGATGGTGATATTCTTCGTGAGCGCCTTGGCCGAGACCAACCGCCCGCCCTTTGACCTGCCAGAGGCGGAGTCAGAACTGGTTGCGGGCTATCAGGTCGAGTATTCCTCGACGCCATATCTGCTCTTCATGATCGGCGAGTACATGAATATCGTGCTCATGTGCGCGCTGATGAGCCTGCTGTTCTTCGGCGGCTGGCTGAGCCCACTCCCGAACGCGATCGATCCCTTTGGCGACGGGGTGTTTTGGATGGTCGTGAAGATGGTCTTCTTCTTTTTCCTCTTCTCGATGGTGAAAGCGATTGTGCCGCGTTACCGCTATGATCAGTTGATGCGCCTGGGCTGGAAAGTCTTCTTGCCGATGAGCCTTGGCTGGGTTGTGATCGCAGCGGTCCTGGCGAAACTGGAAGTCGTCGGCTATGCCCGATATGCGACTGGAGGTTGAGATGCGCTACTTAATCCTAACAGCTCTCCTTGTGATGCCCTTCGCGGCGATTTCGCAAGAAAGCGATACGACGGAAGAGAAACCTCTGGTCTTCGAGCTGGATCTGACCAAGCCGACCGATGAACGCCAGTCCTTCCGCTGTGAGGATGCCGTGGTGATCAAACAGCCCGCACCGGTCTTCTCGCAGCAAAGTGATGCGATGGCGATCCACCAGCAATTGGAGGCCCGCCATATCGATCAGATCAACCGGCGCACATTGAAGGGGTGCCGATGAGGTTTCTTGGGCTCTTCCTTACGGTCTTGGCTGGATCCTGGTTCGCGCCAGTGAATGCGCCGGCGTGCACTGGCTTGACCACGGCCTCGGGCGATTGCGTCTATCGCATGGCCATGCCGGGAGAGATTGCGGCGATGGAACATGAAGCACCACGTGCACCTGATCAATGGCGGCAATGCCTCGAAGCCGGAGAGCCAAGCATCGAATGCCCTGATTTCGTCTTCTATCGCGGCGCGTTCTCGCGCACCGGAGATCAGATCGCCAAACAAAAGATGTCCATCATTGTCTGGCAAGCCGCCCGCGCGGCCTTCCGCTGCGAGACCCAGACTTTTGAACGGTTTGAAGGCCTGATCGCCACCAATTTCAGCGGTGTGGACGTTGAAGACCATGCCGAGACTCTGAGCCCTCTGAACGACATGCAAGCTTACATCGAGGAGACCTGCTGATGGGCATCCCCTTCGACCGCGCGCTTAACTACTTCCTGATGAAGGACTTCATCGCCGGGTTCCAAATCGGCATGAGGTACTTCTTCAAACCGAAAGCCACCGTGAACTATCCGTTCGAGAAAGGGCCGCTCAGCCCTCGGTTCCGCGGAGAGCACGCGCTGCGCCGTTATGCCAATGGCGAGGAGCGGTGCATCGCCTGCAAGCTCTGCGAGGCGATCTGCCCGGCCCAGGCGATAACGATCGAGGCGGAACCGCGCGAGGACGGTTCTCGGCGAACCACGCGCTACGATATCGACATGACGAAATGCATCTATTGCGGGTTTTGCCAAGAGGCGTGCCCAGTGGACGCGATCGTTGAAGGCCCTAACTTTGAATTCGCCACCGAGACGCGCGAAGAGTTGTTCTACAACAAGGACAAACTCTTAGAGAATGGCGAGCGCTGGGAGCGGGAGATCGCCAAAAACCTCGAAATGGACGCGCCTTACCGATGAATGCAACTACTTGGTCGCTGTTCGAAGGGCACCGGATGCTCGGTGAAAACCTGGAGAAGTGGGTTCAAGACAGTGATCTTCCTTGGATCTATCTCGGCGGCGCGATCGCGGCGGTTGCCGCTCTGTTGCTGATCCGGCGCAGGTAAGGAGGGGACCGTGGGGGACACTCGATGACACTGACCGCCTTTGCTTTCTACGTCTTCGCCTCGGTCGCCGTGGCGGCAGGGCTTTTCGTGATCGTGGCGCGCAATCCAGTACACTCGGTTTTGTGGCTCATCCTGACCTTCTTTTCAGCCGCAGGGATGATGGTGCTACTGGGTGCCGAGTTCGTCGCCATGCTGTTGATCATCGTCTATGTGGGCGCGGTCGCGGTGCTGTTCCTCTTCGTGGTTATGATGCTGGATGTCGATTTTGCCGAGCTCAAAGAGGGTATGGCGGAATATCTGCCAGTGGGCGTTCTCATCGGCCTCGTTTTGCTGATTGAGATGGGTCTGGTGCTCGGCCATTGGGTGCTTGCCGATGTTGCGCCAGAGACGCGGGAGGCTGCGATGCCGCCGCCCGAAGATATGGGCAACACCACGGCCCTCGGGATGATTATCTATGACCAGTATATCTATATGTTCCAAGCTTCGGGTCTCGTGCTCTTGGTTGCGATGATTGGAGCAATCGTGCTGACCTTGCGACATCGCCCGGATATCAAACGCCAGAACATTCTCGAACAGATCTACCGGTCCCGCGAGGAAGCCGTGGAGCTCAAAGACGTCAAACCGGGACAGGGGGTCTGATCATGGAACCTATCGGAGGGGTTGGGATCGAAGCATACCTGACGGTGGCGTCGATCCTGTTTGTGATCGGGATTTTCGGGATCTTCCTCAACCGTAAGAACGTGATCGTCATCCTAATGTCGATCGAGCTGATGCTGCTCGCCGTCAATATCAACATGGTGGCTTTCTCGGCGCATCTGAACGATCTGACCGGGCAGGTCTTTACCCTGTTTATTCTGACCGTTGCCGCTGCTGAGGCGGCGATCGGTCTTGCCATTCTTGTTTGCTTCTTCCGCAATCGCGGAACGATCGCGGTCGAGGATGTCAATATGATGAAGGGCTAGGCGACCGTGTACACAGCCATCCTGCTCCTGCCTCTGCTCGGCGCCATCATCGCCGGGTTCTTCCATCGCCAGATCGGCGAGAAGGCGGCGATGTATCTCACCACAGGGCTGTTGATGATCTGTGCTGTGCTGAGCTGGATCGCGTTCTTCTCGATCCATGGCGAACATCAGGAGACCGTCACGCTGATGCGCTGGATCGGCTCCGGCGATCTGCAAGCCGATTGGTCTATTCGTGTTGATCAGCTGACCGGGGTGATGCTGGTCGTTGTCACGTCAGTGTCCTCCTTGGTGCATCTCTATTCAATTGGATACACTGACGATGGCGACCATCCGGATCCGATCGATAATTTCCAAGGCCCGGCCCGGGCGCGATTCTTTGCCTATCTGAGCTTCTTCACCTTCGCGATGCTGGCCCTGGTGACCGGCGATAACTTGCTGCAGATCTTCTTTGGGTGGGAGGGGGTGGGCGTCGCCTCGTATCTCCTGATCGGGTTCTGGTTCAAGAAGAGCTCGGCCAATTCGGCCTCGATCAAAGCCTTCGTGGTGAACCGGGTCGGGGATTTTGGCTTTTTGCTCGGAATGTTTGGGCTTTTCTACCTGACCGGGTCGATCCAGCTCGATGATGTCTTCTCCGCCGCGCCAGAACTGGCCGAGACCCAGATCCCTTTCCTTTGGATGACCGTCAATGCGCTGGAGCTTTGTTGCATCCTGCTCTTTGTCGGTGCGTGTGGGAAATCGGCGCAGCTCTTCCTACACACATGGCTGCCGGATGCGATGGAGGGACCGACGCCCGTTTCCGCGTTGATCCATGCCGCGACCATGGTGACGGCTGGTGTGTTCCTGGTTTGCCGAATGTCGCCGCTTTATGAATTCTCGACAGAAGCTGCCGCGATCATCGTCTATATCGGCGCGAGCACTGCGTTTTTCGCCGCGACTGTCGGTCTGGTGCAGAATGATATCAAACGGGTGATCGCCTATTCGACCTGTTCGCAGCTGGGTTATATGTTCGCGGCAGCTGGCGTCGGCGCGTATGAGGCGGCGATGTTCCACCTCTTCACCCATGCCTTCTTCAAGGCGTTGCTCTTTCTGGGTGCGGGATCGGTCATCCACGCGATGCATCATGAGCAAGACATGCGGAAGATGGGGGGCTTGAAGGAGAAGATCCCGGTCACGTACTGGATGATGATGACGGGGACCCTCGCGATTACCGGTGTTGGGATACCTCTGCTTTACTTGGGTTTCCCAGTTGGCTTCGCGGGTTTCCTGTCCAAAGACATCATTATCGAGTCGACCTTTGCTGCCCATACCGCGGCGGGTTCTTATGCCTTTTGGATGTTGGTCGTGGCGGCCTGCATGACCTCCTTCTACTCGTGGCGGCTGATCTTTCTTACCTTCCACGGGCCGACTCGGGCGGATCACCATACGTTCGAGCATGCTCATGAAAGCCCGCAGCCAATGCTGATCCCGCTCTACATCCTGGCGGTTGGCGCTTTTCTGGCAGGCATGGTCTTCTATGGCAGTTTTGTCGGCCATCACGAGGGTGAGTTCTGGGGACCGGCGATCTTCACCGCCCCGGATAATCATGTCCTCCATGACGCGCATGACGTTCCGAAATGGGTGAAGGTCAGCCCGTTCATCGCGATGCTGATCGGATTGGCGCTGGCCTACTGGTTCTACATTCGCAAGCCAGAGCTTCCCGGCCAATTGGCGGAGCGGAATGAGCCGCTCTACAGGTTCCTGCTGAACAAATGGTACTTTGATGAGGTCTATAACGTCCTCTTTGTGCGCTCCGCGATGTGGATCGGGCGCCTCTTTTGGAAGCAAGGGGACGGCAAGACAATTGACGGCATCATCAATGGTATCTCGATGGATCTAATCCCGCGCCTGACACGATTTGCGGGCCGGGTTCAGTCGGGCTTCTTGTTCCACTATGCCTTCGCCATGTTGATCGGGATCTCGGCTCTCATCACTTGGTTCACACTCTCTGGCGGGGCGCAGTAATGGAGAACCTGCTCACCCTTGTCACCTTCCTGCCGCTGGTGGCTGCGGTTTTGATGGTGCTGATCCTGCGTGGAGATGACGAGGTCACCGACCTGAACGCAAAGCGGCTCTCGCTGCTCGTCACCTCATCGACCTTCCTGCTTTCGATCGCGCTTCTGACCGGATTTGACCCGAACGACCCCGATTTCCAATTCGTCGAGGAGCGGTTCTGGTTCTCCGGTCTGAGCTACAAAATGGGGGTCGATGGGCTGTCGCTGCCTTTCGTGATGCTGACCACCTTCTTCTTCCCGCTGACGATCTTGGCGAGCTGGGATGTGAAGGTTCGCGTGAAGGAGTACATGGCCTGCTTCCTGCTGCTGGAGACGCTGGTTCTGGGCGTCTTCACCTCGCTCGACATGATCCTCTTCTACCTATTCTTCGAAGGCGGCCTGATCCCGATGTTCCTGATCATCGGCATCTGGGGCGGCAAGGAGCGGATCTACGCGGCGTTCAAGTTCTTCCTCTATACGCTTTTGGGCTCGCTCCTGATGCTCGTGGCCATGATCTACATGTATTACGATGCGGGTACGACCGACATGGTGGCGCTGCTCAACCACCAATTCAGTTATGAGGAGATCGAATTCCTCGGCTGGCATATCGTTGGTGGCGCACAGACCCTGATGTGGCTGGCCTTCTTCGCGAGCTTTGCCGTGAAGATGCCGATGTGGCCGGTGCATACTTGGTTGCCGGATGCCCACGTTCAGGCGCCCACGGCGGGGTCTGTGATCCTGGCGGCGATCCTGTTGAAAATGGGCGGCTACGGCTTCCTGCGTTTCAGCTTGCCGATGTTCCCGGTCGCCTCCGAGCTGATGATGGATTTCGTCTTCCTGCTCTCGGTCATCGCGATCATCTACACCTCGCTGGTGGCGCTGATGCAGGAGGATATCAAGAAGCTGATCGCCTATTCCTCGGTCGCCCATATGGGGTTTGTGACCATGGGGATCTTTGCGGCGAACCAGCAGGGGGTCGATGGCGCGATGTTCCAGATGATCTCTCACGGGTTCATCTCGGGCGCACTCTTCCTCTGTGTCGGCGTGGTCTATGACCGGATGCATACGCGCGAGATCGCGGCCTATGGCGGGCTTGCGATCCGGATGCCGGTTTATGCGACCGTCATGATGCTCTTCACCATGGCAAATGTCGGGCTGCCGGGCACCTCGGGCTTCGTGGGTGAGTTCCTGACCATGGTTGGCGCGTTCCAGGAAAGCACTTGGGCGGTGTTCGGCGCGGCAATCGGCGTGATCCTGTCGGCGGCCTACGCGCTCTGGCTCTATCGCCGGGTCGTCTTCGGCGACCTGATCAAAGAGAGCCTCAAGACCATCCAAGACATGACCCCGCGTGAGATCACGGTGATCGCGCCCTTGGTCTTCTTCACCCTTCTCCTCGGCGTCTACCCCTCGCTTGCGATTGACCTCTTCGGCCCGACGGTTGAAGCGATGCTCGAGCAAGTCGACGCAGCGCAAGAAGCCGCAGGCCTCACCCAATTCGCCGAAGCGCAATAAGGACACCGAGTGATGAGTGCGGATTACATGATCGTTGTGCCAGAGATCCTGATGGCGGTCGGCGCCATGGCGCTCCTCATGTTCGGCACCTATGGCGGCCAAGACAGCCAACGCTTCAACGTCACCTATCTGGCGGCAGCGCTGATGGTGGTTGTGGCTGGGATCGTGATGACCGATGCGCCGGGGCGGGAGGAAGCGTTTAGCGGCGCCTTCGTGAACGATGCCTATTCGCGCTATTCCAAGGTGCTGATCCTGTTCAGTTCGGCCGTCATGCTTGTGCTTGGCACGGACTACCTCGAGCGCCGGGGTATCCTGAAGTTTGAGTATCCTGTGCTGGTCGTCCTGGCCGTGCTCGGAATGATGATGATGGTCTCCGCAGGCGGGCTGATCTCGCTCTATATGGGGCTCGAGCTGCAATCGCTGGCGCTCTATGTAGTCGCGTCTTTCAACCGCGACAGTGCTCGGTCGACCGAGGCGGGGCTGAAATACTTCGTCCTCGGCGCGTTGTCCTCGGGGTTGCTGCTGTACGGCGCGTCGCTGATCTATGGCTATACCGGGACGACCCGGTTCGATGGGATCTCGGCGGTGATCGAGGCGGAAGGGGTGTCGCTCGGCCTCACCTTTGGTTTGGTTTTTGTTTGTGCAGCTTTGGCGTTCAAAATCTCTGCCGCGCCATTCCACATGTGGACACCGGATGTCTATGAAGGCTCTCCAACGCCGGTCACTGCGTTCTTCGCCACGGCACCAAAGGTCGCTGCTGGCGCCCTGTTTGCGCGGGCGCTTTTTGATGGGTTCGGCGAGGCCACTGGCGATTGGCAGCAGATCTTGGTCTTTGTCGCGATTGCGTCGATGTATCTCGGCTCGATCGCCGCGATTGGGCAGTCCAACCTCAAACGCCTGATGGCCTATTCTTCAATTGGTCATATGGGTTTCGCCCTAGTCGGGCTTGCGGCGGGAACTCAGCAAGGGGCCGATGCGCTGCTTCTCTATCTTTCGATCTATGTCGTGATGAATGTCGGTGTCTTTGCCTTTATCCTGGGGATGGAGCGCGATGGTCGTCCGGTGACGGCCATCTCAGATCTAAGCGGTCTGGCGCGCCAGCGACCAGGTCATGCGCTGGCAATCGCGATCCTGATGTTCAGCCTTGCGGGTTTGCCGCCGATGGTGGGCTTTTTTGCGAAGTTCTTTGCCTTCAAGGCTGCTGTCGATGCGGGGTTGACAGCTTTGGCTGTCGCTGGGGCAATCGCCTCTGTCATCGGTGCATTCTACTACCTCAACATCATTCGAGTGATGTACTTGAATGAAGCAGAAGAGCCGCTTGAGCTGCGCCTGGGCATCTTTCAACAAACAGCCATCGCGGTCGCCGCGCTCTTGATGGTCGCGGGCTGGCTGCCTTTCTTGCAAGGGCTCGGGGTCCCGGCCATGACGGCGGCCGCGGCGGAGGCCTTGTTGAAATGACCAGCTGGCCGGATGGGTATGACCGGCTTGTCGTAGATCTCGCACGCAGCACGAATGCCGAAGCCGCGCGCCTTGTCTCTGAAGGAGTGCGCAACCCGACCTGGATCATGGCGCGTCGGCAAATTGGGGGCCGGGGCAGGCAGGGTCGCAGATGGGAGACGTCGCCGGGAAACCTCGCGGCCACGCTGCTCTTGTTTCCGGACTATGGCCCGCGGGAGGCGGGGTGGCGTTCCTTTGTCGCGGCTCTCGCGGTTGCAGATCTCTTCGCGGCCCTTGCGGTCGTCGACGTGCGGATGAAGTGGCCTAATGACGTGATCCTGCGCGGTGGTAAGGGCGCGGGTATCCTGCTGGAAGGCGCTTCGAGCTCCTCCGGTCTCGCCTGGCTCGCGGTCGGGATCGGGGTGAACCTTGCCTCAGTCCCCGAAGAGGTTGAACCCGGCACCTTGCAACCCACCAGCGTCGTCGGGGTGGGAGGCTTGCGCTCGACCCAAGAAGACGCTTTGGCGATCCTGGCGACCGCATGGGACCACTGGGACCAACGTCTCAAAGAAGAAGGTTTTGAGCCGATCCGCTCTACCTGGTTGTCGCGCGCCGCCAAGCTGGGCGAGCAGATCGAGGCCCGGCTGCCCGATCGTACCGTCACAGGTGTTTTCGAAGATGTGGACGACACCGGCGCCCTTGTTCTAAGAACCTCCACCGGCGTGGAGCGGATCACGGCGGCAGATGTGTTCTTCCCGGGGTAGGCGATGCTGCTTGCGATCGATGTCGGCAACACCAATACGGTTTTCGCGCTGCATGACGGCACGACCTTCGTCGATGAATGGCGGTGCAACACTGAAAGCGTGCGGACAGCGGATCAGTACTTCGTCTGGCTCAACCAGTTGATGCAACACAAGGGCATGAGCCCGGGCGTGATCACCGAGGTCGTGATCTCGAACGTTGCTCCCGCAACTCTGTTCAATCTACGCGTGCTTTGCGATCGTTACTTCGGGTGCAGGCCACTGGTTGTTGGCAAGCCAGACTGCGAGCTGCCCGTGGATGTCCGGGTCGACAACCCGGCTGAGGTTGGCGCGGACCGGCTGGTGAACACAGCGTCTGCGCATGCGACCTATGGGCCCAACCTGATTATTCTGGATTTTGGTACTGCCACCACCTTTGACGTTGTGGGCCATGATGGGGCGTATGTTGGCGGTGTGATCGCGCCCGGTATCAACCTTTCACTGGAGGCGCTCAAGAACGCCGCCGCCCATCTCCCACATATCGACATCACGATGCCGCAGACTGTCGTGGGCACCAACACCGTTGCCTGTATGCAATCGGGCGCGTTCTGGGGATATGTGGGCTTGATCGAAGGGGTCTGCGCCCGTATTTCGGCCGAGAAAGAGCGGGAGATGACTGTGATCGCCACCGGCGGCCTCTCACCCCTGTTTGCACGCTCCACAGATACAATCAAACATGTGGATGCGGATCTGACCATGCGCGGTCTTGTCCTCATCCATGACTATAACAAATCGAGCATGAATGACTGAAAACACGAATGAATTGGTCTACCTGGCGCTTGGAGGCGCCGGTGAGATCGGGATGAATTGTTACCTCTACGGTTTGGGCGATGCGACTGACCGCGAGTGGATTATGGTCGATCTGGGTATTGGCTTTGGCGATATGGAGACCTCGCCCGGGGTCGAGCTTGTCCTGCCCGATATCGATTTTATCGCGCGCCAACATCAACGGCTGCGGGGGATCTTTATCACCCATGCCCATGAGGACCATATCGGCGCCATTCCGCATCTATGGGAGCGGTTGCGCACGCCGATTTATGCCCGCGCATTCACGGCCGAGGTGATCCGGCGTAAATTGGCGGAGACGGAGATCGACCCGGGCGTGGTGAATGTGGTGGGCATCGATCAGCCTATTCCCGCCGGTCAGTTCGAAGTCAGCTTTCTGCCGATCACCCACTCGATTCCCGAAGCCTCGATGCTCTCGATCCGCACACCTAAGGGTGTCGTGGTGCATTCCGGTGACTTCAAACTGGATCCCGCCCCGCAGATGGGTGACCCGGTTGATCTCGCTGCCTATCGCAAGCTGGGAGAGGAAGGGGTGCTGGCTTTTGCCTGCGACTCGACCAACGTGTTTCTGGAAGGCGAGAGCCGGTCTGAGGCGCAGATCGTCGATAGTCTCAAGCGTGTGATCTCCGAGGCAAAGGGCGCCGTGGCCGCGACCACTTTTGCCTCGAACGTTGCGCGGCTTCGTACACTGGCACTCGCGGCACAGGAATGCGGGCGCAGCATCGTTGTTGCCGGGCGGGCCATGCGACGGATGATCGAGGTTGCGGTCGAGACCGGGCTTTTGACGGACTTTCCCAAAGTGGTGCGCGAAGATGATGCCGAGGCGATCCCGCGGGAGAACCTCTTCTATCTGGTTACAGGCAGCCAGGGGGAAGGCCGAGCAGCCGTTGCCCGGATTGCGCAAGGCTCATACCCTACGGTGAAGTTGAGGGAAGGGGACACTGTGCTCTTCTCATCAAAGACGATCCCAGGAAATGAGGCCGCGATCTATCGGCTTTACAACCGGCTCTCGGAACAAGGAGTGCGGGTGATCGATGGTGAGATGGAAACGATCCATGTCTCCGGCCATGCCCGCCGTGGCGATCTGGAGCGGATGCTGGGGATCCTGAAGCCCAAAGTCAGCCTCCCGATCCATGGTGAGCATCGCCATCTGGTCGAACATGCCGACTGGGCCGAGAAATGGGGGGCGCAGCCGGTTGTCGCGCCCAACGGTTCGGTCGCCAGGCTCGATGGAAATCGGCCCGAAGTGGTGGAGTATATCGAAACCGGCCGGGTGTATCTGGACGGGATCGCCCATGTTGGTGCTTTTGACGGGGTGATCCGAGAGCGATTGAAGATGGCTCGACAAGGTCATGTGGTGGTCTCGATCGTCATCGATGAAGAGGGCGAGTTGATCGCTGATCCGCAGGTAAAATGCCTGGGAGCCCCTCGGGATGGTGAAGCTTGGTCGGCCCCGCTCGATGAGATGTTGATGACAGCTATTGACGATGCGATTGAGCGCACGCCCGCGAAGGCAAAGCGTACGGATCAAAGCGTTGAAGATCTGGTCAATCGGGCGATCCGGAGCGTCACGAATACCTCTTGGGGCAAGAAGCCGGTCACAACGGTTTTGATTACGCGGCTAGAGGATTAAGTCGGGCGCCCGCCCGCGAACCGCCCCGCCGCCCGCCCCCACCCGCCCCCCTGGCGCGCAGCGGGGCGGTTCACGGGCGGGTGGGTTTTAAGCGGCTGCGCTGTCCTTGCTGTCAGGAGCGGTCTCTTGTGCCTCCGTTGCCTCGGCTTTGACGTCCTCGAGCACCTTCGTTTGGTCGTCTTGGGGCTTGTCGGACGGGCTGGCTGCTTCAGCATTCTCTTCGGTTGATTCATCGGCCGGCTTCTGCGCCCGGATATCGATCAAGAGGAACGCTGG
>JBCDAS010000095.1:0-13212 GCA_039185235.1 Pseudomonadota bacterium | reverse complement strand
TGCGGACCGTCGCTCCGATGGCGATGAGCCACCGGCTGCGCCGCGATCCGCTTGACGAGGCAGGCTCTACCGCCCGTGTCATGCGTGCGGTCGAGGACGTGTTGGCCTGATGGAGCCGGGCAGCGCAGAGGCGCGCTGGTCAGATGCATGTCTTGCGGCTTCAGTTCTGGCTTTGGATCCTGGACGGGTGGGTGGGCTTTGGGTGATTGCCCGGGCGGGCCCGGTGCGGATGCGGTTTCTTGACGAGATTGACGCGCTGCTGGGACGTCTGCCCCGGGTTGGCCCAAACATCCCGACCGAGCGGCTAACTGGCGGGATCGATCTGGCCGCGACGCTGGGCACCGGGCGGCCGGTTCGCGATCCAGGCCTGATCGCCGGAGGTGGCACTTTGATTGCTCCTATGGCCGAGCGGATGGAGCCTCGGGTTGGTGCTCTGCTGGGCCAGGCAATTGACGAGCAAAAGATCGCGTTGATCGCGCTTGATGAGCGGGCGGAGGAGGGTGAAGCCTTGCCCAGCCTTTTGGCCGAGCGCCTGGGTCTGGTGGTCGTTCTAGAGGGTCTCTCGCCAAAGGATTGTATTGCGCCCGCCCTGGTCGAGGAGATCGCAGAAGCGCGCAGGCGACTGGCTCGGGTCACAATGACCGACGAGCAGATTGCCCATTTGGTCACTGCAGGCGGGTTGCTGGGGACGGGTCTCCGCGCCACCATTCAAGCGGTCGCAACGGCGCGGGCGATTGCGGCGCTTTGGGCGCTGGAGGCTGTTGATGAGGCGTGTCTGGCCGCCGCCCTGCGTTTGGTGCTGGCTCCGCGAGCCACGCGTCTGCCGGAGGTCGATACCGAAGAGCGCAAACCGCAGACGGATACTAATCAGGAGCCGCAGCAGCAATCAGAGCCGCAGACTGAAGGCATCCCGCAAGAGATGGCCGTGGAGGCTGCGCAAAGCGGGCTGCCGCCTGGGCTTTTGACAGCAATGATCGCAGGGTCCGAGGTCAGGGCGCAAGGGCGCGGCGGCGCTGGGGCTCAGCGGCGCATGGCACGACGTGGGCGGCCCGCAGGGCTCAGGCCCGGGCGCCCAGGCGATGGCGCGAGACTGGATGTTGCCGCCACCTTGCGCAGCGCGGCCCCTTGGCAGCGGATCCGGCAGAAACCACCGGGCGGCGGCCTCGCGATCAGGGTCGAGGATTTCCGGATCCAACGGCTGAAGGAACGGGCCGAGACACTGACTGTGTTTGCCGTTGACGCCTCGGGCTCGGCCGCGATTGCGCGGCTCGCCGAGGCGAAAGGCGCCGTGGAAGTGATGCTGGCCGAGGCCTATCGCCGCCGCGATCACGTGGCCGTTGTGGCGTTTCGGGGTGAGAAGGCCGAGGTTTTGCTGCCACCCACGCGGGCGCTTGCGCGAGCAAAGCGCGCGCTTTCGGCTCTACCCGGTGGAGGCGGCACGCCGCTTGCTGCGGGTCTGCTGGAGGCTATGGCCTTGGCCGAGACGGCCCGGCGCCGGGGTCAAACGCCCATGCTGGTGGCGCTGACCGACGGCAAGGGCAATGTCCCGCTCGCCCCAGGCAGCCCCGAGACCGCCACGGCCGATGCCGAGCGCGCAGCCAAGGCCGTTCGAGCCCGCGCGCTGCCCGCTATCGTCATCGACACTGCACGGCGCCCGCAGAAGCGTGCCGAGGAATTGGCCCGTGAGATGGGCGCGCGCTATGTCACGATGCCCCGGATGGAGGCGCGCGCCCTCTCCGACACCGTGCGTGCCGGGAGATAGGGGCCGATGCCGCTCCTCGATTGGACCCGCGATGGGCAGGACTGGCCGCATTGTGGAGCCAGCCAGTTTTTGCGGGCCGGGACCACCGACTGGCATGTCCAGATTATGGGCGAAGGGCCGGATCTGTTATTGGTCCATGGAACCGGCGCCTCGGGCCATTCCTGGCGCGGGTTGGCGCCAGTTTTGGCAGCGCGTTACCGGGTGATTGTACCGGATCTGCCGGGCCATGGATTTAGCCGGTCGGCTTCGGTCTTTGAACTCTCTATCCCAGGCATGGCGCGATCCTTGGCGGCGTTGCTGGAGACCTTGGGGGCGGTCCCGGTTTTGGCAATTGGTCATTCCGCAGGAGGGCCCGTGCTGGCGCGCATGGCAATCGATGGTCTTATAGCGCCAGAGCGGATCGTCACGGTGAACGGGGCATTCTTGCCGTTCAAAGGAATCGCGGCGAGCCTCTTTCCGCCCATTGCAAAGGCCCTGATCTGGAACCCTCTTGTGCCCCAGGCCGTGGCCTGGACGGCGGCGGATCGCGCTGCTGTGAAGCGTTTGATCGATGGCACCGGATCGGTCCTGGATGAGAGGGGGCTGGAACTCTACCACCGGCTCTTCACCTGCCCCCGCCATGTGCGCGGTGCGATCAATATGATGGCGCGTTGGGATTTGGACACGCTGGGCGCCGATCTTCCAAAGCTGAAAATCCCAGTTCGCCTGATTGCCGCAGAACGGGATCAAACGGTGAGGCCGTTCAATCAGTTCGAGACGGCCGCTCTGATTCCAGAGGCCGAAGTGGTTGATCTCCCCGGCCTTGGCCATCTCGCCCATGAGGAGGATCCAGCCACCATCGACCAGCTTGTCTAGACGATCCCGTCGAACCAAACGGAATGCGCGGGCAAGCCCGCGCATACACCTACACTTGGCGCCCTCTCGGGCGCGTTGGCCCCAGTCTGACTGCTCTCGCAAAACTCCGAGCTAGGCGCCTGGCGTCCCTGCCCATGCTTGCATGGGTGGCGGGCTTGCCCGCCGTAATCCCGTAAGGGATCAGGGACGCTTGCACGAAGGTTTAGCTTAGCTGATCTGTCAGGGCGCTCTTCAATGCTGCAACAGCCACATCATCCACGTCGAGATGGGTTACTATTCTGATGCGCCGCTCGCCAAAGGGGCCGACAATGACGCCTGCCTTATGCAGAGCCTTAGTCAGGGCTTGGGCGTCAGGCCCTTCCTCGGCCAAGTCGAAAATCACGATGTTGCTCTCGACCGGGAGAACCTGGGTCACGCGTTTCAACTCTTGTAGAAGGCCAGAGATCTCCCGCGCGCGGCGATGGTCTTCAGCCATCCGCTCCACATGGTGATCGAGCGCGTAGTTCGCCATCGCTGCGAGCACGCCCGATTGGCGCATTGCGCCGCCCATTTGCTGTTTGAACCGCCAGGCTTCCTCGATGAAGTCCCGGCTTCCAGCAAGCATAGCCCCAACGGGCGCTCCTAGGCCCTTGGTGAAGTCGATCCAGACGCTGTCATAGCCCGTGGCGAATTCGGCAGCCGAGAGACCGCTTGCAACCACGGCATTCATCAGACGCGCGCCATCCATATGGGTGCTGAGGCCGTGAGCTTTGGCGACCGCTGCAATCTCGTTGAGCTGCGCCAGAGGCCAAACGGCGCCTCCGGCAAGATTTGCCGTCTGCTCTACCGAGAGAAGTCGTGACCGGGGCCCATATCGCGACGGCGCACGGATCGCAGCGCGGACCTGATCGGCGGTCATGCGACCGCGATCGCCATCCAAAGGGTGCACCATCGCACCCGCGAGCGCCGCGGGACCGCCGCCTTCGAAACCAATCACATGGCAGCTGCGCTCGCATATGATCTCGTCGCCCGGGCGACAATGCACGCGGATCGCGATCTCGTTGCACATCGTGCCCGAAGGCAGAAAGACCGCAGCCTCTTTGCCCAAGAGTTCGGCGACGCGTTCGCACAGCGCGCGGGTCGTCGGGTCCTCATCTTTCTGCTCATCGCCAACCGGGGCCTCGAGCATTGCCTCACGCATGGCCCGGGTTGGTTTGGTTTTGGTATCCGAGTAGAAATCATACATGGAAGCGCCTTGATCGATCGCCACTGACGATGGCACCGGGCAAGTCGGTTTCCAAGACCCATAATTGCCGCTTGCGTGCAGTATGTGACAGGTTGTACTGTCAATTCATGCTGACAAAGCCACAAATCTTTGACGTTGACACCAGCGCAGCGATTGAGGGCGATCCGTCCGAGGATCCGCGGCCGCTTGCCCTGGTCATCGGATCCGGCTTCGGCGGACTTGCGGCGGCCATCCGTCTCGGCGCGCGTGGGTATCGCGTTCAGGTGCTGGAGAAGCTGGATCGCCCGGGTGGTCGCGCCCGGGTCTTCGAGCAAGATGGCTTCACCTTCGATGCCGGTCCGACCATCGTTACAGCACCCTATCTTCTGCATGAACTCTGGCGTCTTGCCGGCGCGCGGCTCGAAGACGATGTCGATCTGCGCGAGATGGATCCCTATTACCGGATCCGGTTCGACGATGGCATGGTGTTTGATGCCACCGCTGATCCCGAGCGCATGAAGGCCGAGATCGCGAAGTTTAGCCCTGACGATGTGGCTGGCTACGATGCTTACTACGCAGCGAGCCAGCGCGCTTTTGAAGGCGGCTTCAACACAATGGGTATGATCCCATTTACGACCTTCGGCTCGATGCTGCGTAAGCTGCCACTGGTGCTTTGGCTGAACGGGCACCGCTCGGTCTATTGGTTGGTGTCGAAGTATTTCAAAGATCCAAGGCTTCGGATCGTGTTCTCGTTCCATCCACTCTTGATCGGTGGCAACCCGTTCTCCGTCACGTCGATCTATTCACTGATCTCCCATCTCGAAAAGACCTGGGGCGTGCATTCCGCCATCGGCGGAACCGGCTCTATCGTCAAAGGCATGGTGAGGCTGATCGAACGCCAAGGAGGCGAGCTGCGCCTCAACTGCGATGTGGCCGAGATCACCACCAAAGGCAATCGCGCGACCGGAGTGCGCCTGAGTTCGGGCGAGGAGATCAAGGCACCCGTGACGGTTTGTAATGCAGACACGCTCTGGACCTACGAGAACCTGCTCCCAGGGCGCAAGAGACGCACAGTCTGGCGAAACCTCGCGCCACAAGCCCATTCGATGGGGTTATTCCTTTGGTATTTCGGCACCGACAAGCGCTATGAGGACGTTGCCCATCATTCGATCCTTCTCGGCCCGCGTTACAAGGGCCTCCTGAGGGATATCTTCCGCAGGAAGCAACTGAGTGATGATTTCTCGATCTATCTCTATCGTCCAACGGCGACCGATCCTTCGATGGCGCCAGAGGGCTGCGACGCATTCTATGCGCTTGTGCCAGTGCCCCATCTAGGCAGCGGGACCGACTGGGAGGCCGAGGCCGAGGCGAAGCGCCAAGCGCTTGAGGCCCGGCTGGCAGAGACGGTTTTGCCAGATCTCGGTCGCCATGTGGTTACCTCCAAAATGCTGACACCACTCGATTTCAAACAGGATCTCAACGCGATCCAAGGCGCCGGGTTCGGACCGGAGCCGCTTCTTTGGCAAAGCGCTTGGTTCCGCCCGCATAATGTTTCGGAGGAAGTGGAAGGCCTCTGGATGGTGGGGGCGGGCACCCATCCCGGTGCTGGGATCCCGGGGGTCCTGACCTCCGCACAGATCGTCGACGAGTTAATCCCCGAGGCGTCGAATGTTCGATAGCCCGAACCGAGAGCCCTTTGCCAGCTATGGCGATCTCGCCGATTGCCGTGCGATGATCCGCACGGGTTCGCGCTCCTTCCATGCCGCCTCGCTTTTACTGGCCGACCGGGTTCGGATGCCGGCCTATGCGCTTTACGCCTTCTGCCGCCTCGCCGATGACGGTGTGGACCTCGCCAGCGGCAAGGCCGAAGCCGTGACCCGCCTGCGCCGACGTCTGGCGGCGATTTACGATGGCGCACCTGAGGATTTCGCCGCAGACCGCGCTTTTGCCGACACGGTTCGGCGGTTCGGCATCCCAGAAGCACTGCCCGAAGCCTTGCTGGAGGGGCTTGCTTGGGACGCGATTGTGCAGCGCTATCAGACGCTCTCGGACCTACGGGCCTATTCCGCCCGGGTCGCAAGCACGGTCGGCGCCATGATGTCGCTGATTATGGGCGTACGCTGCCCAGACGCTTTGGCGCGCGCATGCGATCTTGGCGTCGCTATGCAGCTGACAAATATTGCGCGCGATGTGGGAGAGGACGCGCGTGCGGGCAGGGTATACCTCCCCCTCGACTGGCTGGCCGAGGCGGGGATTGATCCCGATCACCTGATCGCCAATCCCGTCTTCACACCAGAGCTCGGCACCGTGACCCAGCGCCTTTTGTCTGAGGCCGACACGCTTTACCGCCGGTCAGAGGCCGGGATCCAGGCCCTCCCCTGGTCCTGCCGGGCAGCGATTTTCGCGGCGCGCCATCTCTATGCAGAGATCGGTGCAGAGATTGCCCGAAACGGCTTTGACAGCGTCTCCCAGCGGGCGGTCGTGACTGGCCGGCGAAAACGTCAACTGATGTCCAGGGTCGCCATGAGCTGCCTGAAATCTCACAAAGGCCTGTTAGAACCCGCTCTGCCCGAAACGGAATTCTTGGTCGATGCGGTGCTCAATGGGCCTAAACCGCAAACGCCTTCGCGGGAGGTCGGCTCCAATCTCGGTCGCCTGATCGAGATGCTTGCCGAGATGGAGGACCGGGAGAAAACAGGCGTGCGCGCGCCAGGAGGTGTCAGAGGAGCGGCTATATGAAAGCCGAAAACCTCTATATCCTCATTGAACTGGCACTCGCAGGTGGTTTGATTGGCTTCGCCTGGTGGCAGGTAAGGCTGATGCGCAAGGACCGATTGGAACGGGAACGACAGGAACGCGAAAAGGAGCAAAACTCATGACCGGCCTACAAGCGATCGTTTTCTTCGAGATGCTGATCTTTTTCGGCGGCATCATGGCTTTTTGCTGGTGGCAAGTCCGGCTGATGCGCCGGGAGCTGGAAGCCAGCAAGAACTCGGACGAACAGACCTAGCCAATGCATGGCCGGGTGGGTGGGCAGTCGGGGCGCCGAAGGCGCGCCGCTGGATGCCCCCCGGCTCACCGAATGCGCGGCATCCGGAACGGCAGCATAAGCTTCACGACCCGGCTGGAAAACCGGTCGAGATCCAAGCTTTCATGCATTGCATGAACCGCCTCGCCGCCAATCTCAGTCTCGACATGCGATCGCATGTAAAAGGGCGAGTCCTCAAAGGTCTTCAGGATCTTCGGCTCAGCCTCAGTTGCGACCGGGATCGACCGGCCCACCCCCCAGAACCCAGGCTTCAAACCTCTGGTCGGCGGGACTTCGATTTCCTCGCAGGACCCATCCCCAGGAAACCGCATCCCCAGTGCAAATGGGGACCCATTGCGCCGCTCTCCGGCATAGAGCACCGCCCCCGCGCCGCCTGACATCCCCTCGGCCCGCAGCCAATCCCAGCGAGAGAAGCCATCCTCAATTGGCTCATCCCCCCAGTTCTGATCGAGATAGCCGTCCCCCTGCCAGCTCAGATCCGGCCGCTCAAGATCCACTTCGATCCGCGCGCTTGGCGCATGGGGCCACCAATAATGCTTCGGCGCCAGAGTATGCGGGCGCTCGGTTAACTGATCGGGGATCAGCCGGATCCGGCCACGCACAGGCGTCAGATGCGGCACGGCCCGCTCAACCAGATCGAGCGTTAGTTCACTCCCATCCCAATGCATATGGCTTTGACCCACTGCAAAATGCTCCGCATTGCGCCAAAGTGCCGAGCGTCCCCGCTCGGTCATCGTCCAACGGTTCGAATGCGGCCCGTAAAGCGCGACATTGATGCAGACATGATTCTCCGGATCATCCCGCCCCGCCCAATAGTAATAGGGTGAGAAGACCGAGCCTACGAAGCAGATGATCGAGATCCCGAACCGGCCGTCGCTGCTCAGCCCGTCGAGATACCACCAGAGGTAGCCGCCCGGTGGAACGCTCTGGTCGAACCGCGGGCCCGGGCCGCGATATTCAGGTCTTCGAGGATCCTTGCTGCCGCCAGCCGACCCGACATCGCCGCCATTGGCACGCCCGGCCCCGGATGCACGCTCCCCCCCGCCAGATAGAGGCCCGGCAGGCGCGTCTGGCTGCCCATCCGCTTGAAGCTGGCCATTGGTCCATGATTCGCCCGCCCGTAAAGCGCGCCCCCCGTTCCCGGAAACAGTCGATCGAACTCTGCCGGTGTTGTGATCCGGGTCAGTGTCGGATCGTGCAACAGTCTGAGCCCCGCGCGGCTCATCAGGGCGATGCTCTGCTCGGTGCATTGGTCAATCTCCTGTTGGGTAAGCGGTCTTCGGTCGCCATTGGCTGGCGCATTGATATGGATATGCAGACGCTCGACCCCTGTTGGCCGCGGGCCATCCGCGGCATCTCGGTCTTGCGCGCAAACATAGACGGTGGGTGTCTCCGGCAAGCGGTCATGTCTAAAGATCGCTTCGAACTCTGGCTGGTACGTCTTGGCAAAGAAGACCGTGTGGCGTGAGAGCGGCAGGCCATCGGTCCGCGCCACCATGCTCCAAACCAATGCGGATAGGGAACGTGAGCTCTGCGGCACCCGATCCACAGCGGATTGGACCGCTTGGCCGAGATGACCCTCGCCAAGTGCGGCCACATCACCATTGAAGAGAACCGCAGCAGCAGGGTGAAACCCATCGGCTTGCACGCCCACCACCCGACCATTCGCAACCGTGACTTCCTGGACATGTTGATCAAATTGGTACTCAACGCCCAGGGTTTTGCCAAGCGCGACCAGGGTCTGAGCCAAGGCATGCATCCCGCCGCCCACCAGCCAGACGCCTTCCTGCTCGACATGCGCGACCAAAGCCAAAAGCCCGGGCGCTTGATAGGGTGAGGACCCACAATAGGTCGCATAGCGCGCATATAACTGGCGCAGGCGAGGATCATGGAAGTAGCGCCCCAAACGGCTCCAGAGGGTCGCGGCCGGGTTCATCATCATCAGCCGCGCGATCAGCTGAGGCGGGAACCGGCGGGTCATCTCGATGGGACCGGCCTGGGGTGCTTCGATAAAGCGCGTGTTCATCGCCTGGAACAGTTCCCGCGCCTCGGCCCGAAAGGCGCGGAACCGATGGAGTTCATCGCTGCCCGCGAAGGCTTCCACCGCCGCTTCGGTCCGATCCGCATCCGCGTAGAGATCAAAGGTCTGCGCATCCCCGTCCCAAGCATGGCGGGCAAGGATTTCAGCCCGGGTGAGTGGCAACCAATGGGCCAACTCTTCGCCCGCCTCTTCGAATAGGGCCTCGAAGATCCAGCGCATGGTGAAAACCGTGGGCCCGGCATCCAAAAGGCGCTCGCCGACCTCTAATTGGCGCATTTTTCCGCCGGGGCCGCTGGCGCGTTCGAGGACTTTCACGGAAACGCCACGTGCCGCGAGCGCTATCGCAGCCGCGAGACCGCCAATCCCTGCACCAACGATGATAACCGGCGCTTTCTCCATGCCCTCCCCAAGGCGTATTCTCGCGCTTTTGCGGTTTCCGCAACAGTGGCGGAGCGAAACTCGCGCGTCATTGACAGTTTCATATCGTATGTCCAGAGTTTCCAACAGTCACTATGTCAATTAAAACTGACACACCCATAAGATGTCGGGGAGGCAACAATGGATGCCAGAAAACGGATCGAAGTGGCGCTTGAGCGCGCGCTGACCCAAGCTTCGGGCAATGGCGCGCCGCCGAAACTTGCCGCTGCCATGCGCCATGCGCTGTTGCCAGGGGGGGCTTGGGTGCGCCCACGGCTGACACTGGCGGTCGCTTATGCATGCAACGAAGATGCTCCAGGTCTGACCGATGCCTCTGCGGCAGCACTCGAGATGATGCATTGTGCCTCGTTGGTCCATGACGACCTCCCGAGCTTTGATGATGCCGATATCCGCCGAGGTAAGACGACGGTGCATAAGCTCTATGGCGAGGAAATCGCTGTTTTGACCGGTGATGCCCTCATCGTCCTGGCTTTTGAAACCCTGGGCCGGGCCGTGGCCGAAGCGCCAGAGCGGCTGGCGCCTCTGGTCCTCACACTTGGACGCTGTGTTGGCATGCCGAATGGGATCTGCGCGGGCCAAGCTTGGGAAAGTGAGGCCTCGGTTGATATCGACAGCTATCAAAAGGCCAAAACCGGCGCGCTGTTCACGGCGGCCTGCGTTCTCGGAGCGACCTCGGCGGGTGCGGACCCGAACACCTGGCGCGGACTGGGCGATGCCCTGGGCGCCGCATATCAAGTCGCTGACGATCTTCGCGATGCGGTGTCAGATGCGGCCGAACTGGGCAAGCCTGTCGGCCAAGATGCCATTCATCACCGGCCAAATGCTGTCCATGAGTTAGGCGTGCATGGCGCGGTTGGAAAGCTCAAGGGCTTGGTTGCCGAGGCGCTGGCCTCGATCCCGGATTGCCCTGGCGAAGACGAACTCAAAGGATTGGTGCTGGCTGAAGCAAAACGCCTGATGCCCAAGCGCCTCGAAGCCGTTGCCTGATGCAGGCGGCGCCCCCGACGCGCCGCGTCCTCCTAAGCCTAAGAACCTCAGCCTAACAGATAGGGTCTTATCCTGGCGGGATAGGTTGATCGCGTGGCCAAGGTTTCAGCGCTTTGCCTCCCGCTTCTTTCTGACCCGGCCCATCGTGCGATCAGAGGCGAGCGCGCTGTTCGATCTGACCGCTGGGTTCGTCTATTCGCAGATCCTGGACGCCTGTGTTGAATTGGATCTGTTCAACCGCCTCTCCAACGGGCCTGCGGAGCTGGCGACGCTGGCGGCGGAGGCAAATCTGCCAGAACCCGAGATGGAGCGGCTCTTGCTCGCAGCCGAAGCCTTGCGGTTGGTCGGTCACCGCAGCAAGGGGCGCTGGGGGCTTGGGCAGCTCGGCGCGGCGGTGAATGGAACGCCTGGCCTGGCCGAGATGATCCGCCATCACCGGCTCTTGTATCAGGATATGCGCGATCCCACTGCGCTTCTGCGCAGTCAGGGGCGCGAGGCTGCATTGCATCGCTATTGGACCTACGCGCAGGACGGCAACTCTGCCAGACTAAGCGCCGAACAGGTGACCGAATACTCCGCCCTGATGGCCGCCTCACAACGGATGCTGTCAGACGACATCCTCGACGCGATCCGAATTGAGCGGATCGACAATCTCTTGGATGTCGGCGGCGGCGAGGGGGCATTTGTCATTCGCGCCGCCGAGCGGTCGCGGCGCACCCGGTTGGGTCTCTATGATCTGCCTCCCGTCGCAGCCCTTGCGGCTGAGCGGGCAAAGGCCGCGGGCCAAGCAGATAGAATCACCACCATAGGCGGTGACTTCAAAGACGGCGGGCTGCCAGAGGGGTTCGACACGGTCTCTCTGATCCGGGTGCTCTATGATCACGACGATGACACGGTGCGGGCGCTGCTCAGCCAGATTCGTGCGATTTTGCCCGAGAACGGCACTCTGATCATCGCGGAACCCATGGATGGCGATGGCGGAGAGGCCCGGGTCGGCGCCGCCTATTTTGGATTCTACCTATTGGCGATGCGTGGTGGCCGGGCGCGCAAGCCCGAACGGTTACAAGAGCTGCTGTCCGAAACCGGGTTCGGCGCCATCGAAATCAAACGGACCGCCAAACCGATGCTGGTCCGCGTTGTGACCGCACGCGCAATAAAACAGCACAATCCGTAAGTTTTAAGTCCGCTACCTTCGCAAAGTTGACATGGCATAGTGTCTAGTTAAAGTGACACTACGGCTGAAATCCCAAGAAAAGGGCGGCTGGGGGAGATCTATGAAGGCACATGCCATACTGATGGAGCAGCCGAAGGCACTGAAATTCCGTGCTCTTTCCTTGGTTGAGCCCACAGAAGGCGATGTTGTCGTCTCGGTCCGTCAAAGTGGAATCAGTACCGGCACGGAGCGTCTGCTCTGGTCGGGCGAGATGCCTCCCTTCCCAGGCATGGGCTATCCTCTGGTCCCTGGCTACGAGACAATCGGCGAGGTTGTCGCCACAACCACAGCGGATTTGCCGGTTGGCACATCGGTTTTTGTGCCCGGTGCGCAATGCTTTACCGAGGCGCGAGGGCTCTTTGGCGGTGCAGCCTCGCAATTGGTCGTCCCTGCCCATCGGTTGCACGCCCTGCCCGACGGTTTGGGCGAGCAAGGCGTTTTGCTCGCCCTTGCCGCAACAGCCCGCCATGCGCTCGCGGGTTCGGAAAAGCTGCCAGAGGTTATTGTCGGCCATGGTGTTCTGGGCCGACTGATCGCGCGGATTGCCACCGAGATGGGTCACGCGCCGCTGGTTTGGGAGACGAACCCAGATCGCCACGGCGGTGCGCACGGCTATCAGGTGATCGACCCGGTTGAGGACGATCGCAAAGACTATGCTGCCATCATGGATGTCAGCGGCGATGCGGGCATTCTGGATACGCTTTTCTCGCATCTGCAGCCTGGCGGCGAAGTCACGCTCGCAGGCTTCTACGCAGACCGGTTGAGCTTTGACTTTCCGACCGCGTTTATGCGCGAAGCTCGGATGCGTATCGCTGCTGAGTGGAAGCCGGACGATATGGCCGCCGTTACCCGCATGGTCGCGGACGGGCGCTTGGATCTGAGCGGGTTGATCACGCATCGCGCTCAACCGCAGGAGGCAGAGACTGCCTATCGCACCGCGTTCGAAGACCCGGCCTGCCTCAAGATGATACTCGACTGGAGGAGCTTCTCATGACCCCTGCGGACGGTCAGGAACCGCTCAAACTGGAAGCCGGGCAGGATGTGACGCTACGCGCGGAAGCGGCGATTGCACCCGATCCGGTTCATACCGGCCCGGTGACGAAAGAGACCCAGGTGATTGCGATCTATGGCAAGGGTGGGATCGGCAAGTCTTTCACATTGTCGAACCTCAGCTACATGATGGCCCAACAGGGCAAGCGGGTGCTGCTGATCGGATGTGACCCAAAGTCCGACACGACCTCGCTGCTGTTCGGCGGCAAGGCCTGCCCGACGATCATCGAGACCTCGACAAAGAAGAAGCTGGCGGGCGAGGAGCTAACGATCTCGGACGTGTGCTTCAAGCGCGACGGGGTCTTTGCCATGGAGCTCGGTGGACCAGAGGTCGGCCGTGGCTGCGGCGGGCGCGGGATCATCCACGGCTTCGAGCAGCTGGAAAAGCTCGGGTTCCACGAGTGGGACTTCGACTATGTGCTGCTCGATTTCCTCGGCGACGTGGTCTGCGGCGGCTTCGGTCTGCCGATCGCGCGGGACATGTGCCAGAAGGTGATCGTCGTCGGGTCGAACGATCTGCAGTCGCTCTACGTCGCCAACAACGTCTGCAACGCGGTCGAATACTTCCGCAAGCTGGGCGGCAATGTCGGCGTCGCCGGCATGGTCATCAACC
>JBCDAS010000094.1:0-13212 GCA_039185235.1 Pseudomonadota bacterium | reverse complement strand
GGCCATATCCGCATGCGGCGTGTAGTGCATCACCAGAACAATGCCGGTCACGATCTGGATGACCAGGAAGACGGTCAGCACGATGCCCCAGATCCACATCCAGTTGAGGTTCTTGGGCGTCGGGAACTTCATAAAGTCGACAGCCAGGCCGATCACTGACAGACGTTGATCGAGCCATTTCTCGATTTTGGTACCTGGCTTATAGTGCTCCTGCGGGATGTTTCCCATCGGTCGTCTCCTCAGCCCAGTTGAATCGTAGTGTCGTCGACGTAGACTGCCGTCGGCTCGGGAAGGTTGGTCGGCGCGGGGCCTTTGCGGATGCGCCCAGAGGTGTCGTAATGCGAGCCGTGGCACGGGCAGAACCAGCCGCCAAACTCGCCCGCGCCATCGCCGAGGGGCACACAGCCCAGATGGGTGCAAACCCCAAGCATAACCAGCCATTTGCCATCCGGATCCAACGTCCGGTTCTGGTCATCGGCGGGAAGGCCCGGATTGTTGTCATTGCGATCGACCGGGTCGATCAGGTCCGACAGCTCGACATTGCGCGCCTCGTCGATCTCCTCAGCGGTGCGATGGCGGATGAAGACGGGCTTGCCACGCCACTTCACAGTGATCTGGCTGCCTTCGGCGACGTCCGAGACATCGACCTTGATCGAGGCAAGGGCCAAAACATCGGCTGAGGGGTTCATCTGATCTACCAGAGGCCAAACTACCGCGCCTGCGGTCACGACGCCTGCCGCGCCTGTTGCGATATACAGAAAATCGCGGCGGCTGTGGTCGTCGTCAGCGTGTTCGTTCACGTCGTCGGACACTTCCATTTCCTTTCCCTTGCGTGCGCTCGGTCGGTTTGGATCGCACACGAGCCTTGTCAGCCCATTAATCCTGGCACCATTTAGCCTTGTGCCATACTCACTTCCAGCGGACAACGCGCCGCAGATTGACACCCCTGTGACGCTCAGCGAAAAAATTGACTGGGCTTGAGGCGTACCTAGCTTGGAACAAGAAGAATTCACGCGCTCTGGGTCTTATGGCGCCAAAAAATGCACGAGAAATGACCAAACCGCCGATCTTTGGGGTTGAAGCCTCGTTGACCGGGCGGCGCTGGGTTGGTCCTGGCGCCGAGGTCGAGCGGATGGGGCTCGCAATTTCGCAACAAGCCCGTGTGCCGGAGATCGTCGGGCGTCTGCTCGCAGCCCGCGGCGTTTTGCCCGAGGGGGCGCGGGCCTATCTTGCGCCGACCTTGCGCGAGTTGATGCCCGATCCGGGTGTGATCGTGGATATGGAGCGGGCGGCGGAGCGCCTGGCCCATGCCGTGCGCGGGCAGGAGCGGATCGCGATCTTCGGCGATTACGACGTGGATGGCGGCGCCTCGGTCGCGATCCTGATCGATTGGCTACGCCAGATGGGTTGCAAGGCGACGCCGTACATTCCGGATCGGATCGACGAAGGCTATGGCCCGAACGAGGCGGCAATGGCCCAATTGGCGGCGGGCCATGACCTTATTCTCTGCGTTGATTGTGGGACGCTCAGCCACGGGCCTATCGCCGCGGCTGAGGGCGCAGATGTGGTGATTGCGGATCACCATCTCGCGGGTGCGACGCTGCCCCAAGCCTATGCAGTGGTCAATCCGAACCGGGGCGATGATGGCTCGGGGCTTGGCTATCTCTGCGCGGCGGGGGTGGTCTTTATGCTGCTGGTCGCGACCAACCGCGTGCTGCGCGGGCGGGGTGGGTTTGCGAACCGGGCAGAGCCGGATCTCTTGGGGCTATTGGATCTGGTGGCACTTGCAACCGTTGCGGATGTGGCGCCTCTGATCGGCCTGAACCGGGCTTTGGTGCGCCAGGGTCTGAGCGTTTTGGCGCGGCGCGGGCGGTCTGGGCTGGCGGCGCTCGCGGACACGGCTGGGCTTTCTGCGCCGCCCACCTCCAGCGATCTGGGATTTGCGCTTGGACCCCGGATCAATGCGGGAGGGCGGATTGGTGCGGCTGATCTTGGTATGCGGCTTATGTCGACCGAGGATCCAAATGAGGCCCGCGCTTTGGCCGAGCGTCTGGATGAGTTGAACCGCGCCCGGCGAGAGATCGAGGCCCAGGTCCTCGCCGCTGCGGTGGAGCAGGTCGAGGCCCGCGATCCCGCCGCCCCTCTGATCTGGGCCGCGGCCGAGGGCTGGCACCCGGGCGTGGTTGGCATCGTCGCGAGCCGCCTCAAGGAGCGCTACCATCGCCCCGCCGTGGTGATCGGGGTCGATGGTGGGGAGGGCAAAGGCTCGGGCCGCTCGGTCCCCGGCATCGATCTCGGCCGCGCCGTCGGGACACTGGCGCAAGAGGGTCAGTTGATCAAAGGCGGCGGGCATGTGATGGCGGCGGGCCTGACGGTTGCCGCTGACCGGATCGAAGGCGCCATGGCCGCCTTGGCTGAGCGGATCGCGGGGCAGGGTGCGGATATGTCGGGGCCCGGTGATCTGGCCTTGGACGGCGCTTTGATGCCGGGCGCGGCGACGCCCGATCTGGTGGAGATGCTCGAGGCAGCCGGCCCGTTTGGCCCCTCAAACCCGGCGCCGCGGATCGGGTTTGGCCATGTCCAGCTCAGCCATTTCAGGATTGTCGGCAAAGGCCACGCCCAACTTCGCCTCTCTGCCGGGCAGGGACGCGCGCTGGATGCCATCGCGTTTCGGGCAGAGGAGCAGGGCCTGGCCCGCGCTTTTGCCTCGGCGCATCAGACCGGCGGCGCGATGCATCTGGCGGGCGTGCTGGAGATCGATGATTGGGGCGGTCGGCGGCGGGCAAAGCTGCGTGTCGAGGACGCCGCCCTTGGCTAACGCGATCACAGAGATTCCCATGATTTGGCTCTTGCCCTTCGCCCGGCCCTTCGCTATCTAGCGCTGCACCGCCCGGGCGCCCTTCGTCTAGCGGTCTAGGACGCCGCCCTTTCACGGCGGAAACACGGGTTCGAGTCCCGTAGGGCGTACCACCTCAAATCTGGTATCCGTCAATCTAAGACAGTCCTGGCCTCGGGGTTTAGGGCTGGATCGATCGGTTGAGCGAGTCTGCTGAGAGAGACGCTCTACAGCGAGAGACTAATGACCCTCCGGCGGAGAAACAGGGAATGGTCGGGGCGGAGAGATTGCGCCCCGACCTGAAGGTCAGCTTGAGAGCCAGACCTTGTCCATGTGCTGCTCGACGCTTTGGTGCATCTCGAAGCCGTTCACGCCTTCGCGGTACGAGCGTGAAATGCTGCGCCAATAGGGCTGGATGATCACGCCTTCATCGACCATGATCTGCTGGATCTGAGCCATCAGCTCGCGGCGTTTGTCGGTGTCGGGCGTTGCCAGGGCCTGATCCAGCAAAGCGTCAAACTCGGCATTGGCGAAGGCGCTCTCATTCCAGGGCACCCCGGATTTGTAGGCCAATGCCAGGACCTGCACGCCCAGCGGGCGACCGTTCCAATTGGTCGAGGAGAACGGATATTTGGTCCAATCGTTCCAAAACGTCGATCCAGGGATGATCGTGCGTTTGACGTTGATCCCGGCATCGCGCAGCTGGGCTGCCACCGCATCCGTCGTATTCCGCCGCCAATCGTCATCGAGGGAGATCAGCTCGAACTCATAATCGGTCATGCCTGCCTCGGCCAGGAGGGCCTGGGACTGCTCCACATCGCGAATGGCAGGGCCGATATCGGCATACTCGACATGCATCGGGCCGACATGGTGGTTCTCGGCGACCGTGCCCGCATCGCCGATGCCGAGACGCAGGACAATCGCGTTGTCGACCGCCAGAGCCAAAGCGCGGCGCACGCGGACATCGTTGAAAGGCTCGCTATTCTGGTTCGGCCGGATGATGATCGTCGCCCCTGTCGCGATGTCGCTGGTGATCACGCCAACGGAATCAAGCTGAGGCACCGAGTCCGATTGGGTCTCCTGATTGGCATCGACCTCCTCGGATTCGAAGGCTGCGATCATCGCGGTCGGGTCGGTGCCGTGGTCAATCCACTCCACCCCGTCGAGATAGACATCGCCCTTCCACCAAGCGTCGTTGCGCTTGACCTCGGCGCTGTCATTCACGTCCCAGCGCACCAGGGTGAACGGGCCTGTTGTGATCGAGAGCGCTTCCATGGGATCGAGCTCGCCATCATAGGAGCGATGCATGATAAGGGTGGGATAGTCCGCCATCCCGGCGATTAGCGAGATATCGGGTGCCGGCAGGTTCAGCCGAACCGTGAAGTCATCGACCCGCTCGATCGCGCCTTCGACGGCTTTCTTCGTGTCGGGATCGACCAGGGCGCCCATGCGGGTGGCGACCGAGTTCCCTTCCACATCCGCTTCGCACCAACGCGAGATGTTGTGGATCACGTCATCGGCGTTGAACGTGTCACCATTCGACCAAGTGATGCCCTGGCGCACGTTTAGGGTAAGCGTTTTTGCGTCATCGCTGGCCTCCCAGCTTTCCAGCAGCCAGGGCTCGAAAGTGAAGTCGCGGTTCCAGCGCACCAGGTACTCGTTGCATTGACGCGAGATATTGGCGCTTTCGGACCAGTCGAAGGTACGCGGGTCCTTGAAAGCTTTCACAACCATTGAAACCCGCATCATGCCGCCCTTTTGCGGCTCGGCGGCGGCGGCTTCGTTGGTCGCGATCCCGCCAAGCGCGAAGGCGCCCGCCGATGTGACACCCAGGGCCGCCATGGTGGCGAGATACTCTCGACGGTTCAGCTTTCCGTCCTGGAACTGGCTCGCCACACCCTCCGCCATGGGGTGCAGTGACCGTTCGGTCATCATGAATTTGGTCATTGCCGTCTCCTCTGTTGAATTTGTTCGCCTTCCGGGGGCGGGTCCTCGCCAGCCGGTGGCATGTAGTTGAATGCCCATTCGTTGTAACTGCCCTTGCCCCGGTACCAGAGCACTTGGTCACCGGGTTTCTCATCATGGTTCCAGGTGGTCGGCCGGCCGGTCTTCATGGCATTTCGAACGCGAAGCCGCCGTCGCTGGCTTTGGAGGATGCGCTGGGTGAGCCCGGGTGGATCCCAGGTCTCGGCCAGTTCTGCATGAAACGCCTCCACGGTCCCGTGGTAACCCGGGTCGTCCGCCAGATTGACGCATTCATCTGGATCGGCATCTAGGTCGAAGAGAAGATCGGGGTCGTCGGCCGACGAGATGAACTTGAACGTGCCGCGCCGGATCATGAAGATCGGAGATGTCGTCGCCTCGGCCAGGTATTCGGCATAGACGGACCGGGGTGCGATCGGATTGCCGCCTGCAAGCAGACCCGTCAGGTCGATGCCGTCGAGATCCTGATCATCGCTTTGCCAGGGATGCCCGAGCGCCAGCCCGTTGAAGGTCGGCAGCAGATCCACCAGCGAACAGAGCTCGTCCACACGCTGCGGCGCGATCCAGGGGGCCGAGAGGATCAGCGGGATATGCATCGACGGTTCAAAGAAGTGCTTTTTGAACCACATGCCACGCTCTCCGAGCATCTCACCGTGATCCGAGGTGAAGATGATGGCGGTGTTTTGATCTGCACCGGTTGCCTTGAGTGCCTCAAGAACCCTGCCCACGAGCTGATCGATATAGCTGATCGAGCCGTAATAGGCGCGCCTGGCCCGGCGGATGTCTGCCGCGCTGAAACTGAAATCGAGCATCCCGAAATCGGTGAGCAGGCGGCGCGAATGCGCGTCATGCCTGTTCGGTGACAAGGCGCCGACCGAGGGCATCGGGATCTCAACCCCTTCGTAGAGGTCCCAGAACTCCTTGCGGCACAGATAGGGTTCATGCGGGTGGGTGTAGGAGATTTGCAGGAAGAAGGGGCGATCGTCATCTGATCTGGCGAGGTCATAGATGTGCTGGACCGCCTTGTGCGTGACCTCTTCGTCATAGTCGATCTGCACGCTGCGCGCGCAGATGCCCGAGATGATCACGCCCCGTGGGTCATTGGTGTCACGCTTTCCCTCGTCAGCCCAATTCGGTGCCCAACTGAAATCGGCGGGGTAGAGATCAGCGGTTAGGCGTGTCTCGAAACCATGATACTGGTCGGGGCCAATGAAATGCATCTTGCCCGACAAGCAGGTCTGGTAGCCAAGCTCCCGCAAGTGATGCGCATAGGTTGGGATGCTGGAGGAGAACTCCGCTGCATTGTCATACGCGCCGACTTTCGAGGCGAGCTGGCCGGTCGCCATGGAGAACCGCGACGGGGCACAGAGCGGGAAGTTGCAATAGGCATTCTCGAAGACCACGCCCTGATCTGCGAGACGATCGAGCGTGGGCGCATGGCAGACCCGATTTCCATAGGCACCCAGATAGGCAGCCGCGAGCTGATCCACCTGGAGAAAGAGGATGTTTGGTCTGGAAACCATCTGTCACCTCTGCGGCCTTGGCATGCGCTGCTCGGCGTTGAGTTGAACACATCCGAGGGTGGCATGATGCTACGCTGAAGCGGGTCGGTGTGAAGTTTCAAAGAACGATCGTTTATGTTAGCCAGAGTGTTATGGGAAATATCCGCAGACATCTCGCCTCGATGAACCGGCTTGTCACTTTCGAGGCCGCTTGCCGGACGGCGAACTTCTCCCGCGCGGCGGAGGATCTGGGCATCACGCGGATCTCGGTCAGCCGACAGATTGCTGAGTTGGAAGCGATGCTAGGGGTCACCCTGTTTCAGCGGAACCATCGGACTGTTTCGCTGACGGAGGCGGGTAAGCAACTCGAATCCTCGGTCACGCCTGCGCTTTCAGCGATTGCTGACACGTTGATCCAGATACAGGAGAGGACCGGCAGAAGCCGGGTTTCCGTGACCACCACGACGGCTTTTGCCACCTATTGGCTGATGCCGAGACTGGGAAGGTTCGGCGCGCTCTTCCCCGAGATTGAGCTCAACCTTGTTGTCTCCGACAGGTATCTGGATCTCGACGCGGAAGAGATTGATGTTGCGATCAGATATACAGATGACGCGCCGGAGGCCGGTCGATCTGTGGCGCTGTTTCGCGAGCGGGTCTTTCCGGTCTTTAGCCCCAGCTATCGCGCAAAGGGTGCACTCAGCGAGCCGGGGGATCTGTTGGACGAAGACCTGATCAGCCTCGCCGGACCGTACCGGCCCGAGGCGCGCTGGCCGCACTGGTTCCGAAGGATGGGGGTGGAGACGCCGGGATTTACGCCGGGCGTGACGATGAACACCTATATCACGATGGTGCAGGCCGCGGTTGAGGGGCAAGGTATTGCGCTGGCTGGCTCCCCTTTGGTCGACACGCTGATCGAGACGGGGTCGCTGGTCACACTGCCCGAGGAGTTTGCGATCGAGCGTGCGGTCTTCTTCCTTTTGGAACGCGAGGGGGCAGGCCCGGATGCGGCGGTGTTCTACGATTGGCTGGTCGCGCAGGCGCGCGATCATGCGTTGGGCCCCTCTGCTCCGGATCAAGTCGCGTGAGGCTGTTTCACTCAGACGGGTAACGGATAAGATGCAGACCCCCTCGATCTAGCGAGTAAGGCCAAAGGTCTGGAGAGCCTGCTGGGCGATCTCGGTGCCGTGTTCCTGGACGAAATGGCCGCCATTGGCGATCTCCATGGCGGGTGGGCAGCCTTTGATGACGGTTCTCATGAAGTTCATGACGTCTGGACCAAGCATTTTGTCCTGCATCCCAATGGCCATGAAGCTTTCGCCCGCCCAATCCTCAGACCAGAATTTCGCAGCGCGCTGGGAGGTGGCGACACCTGGCGTATCCATACTGGTCGCAATCAGCTTCGGGAACATCCGCACGCCGGCCTTGAAGCGTTGATCTGGGAAAGGCGCGATATAGGCTGCCGCTTCAGCATCCGAAATGACCGGCTCATATTTCTGCATGATCCGGTCGACTGGCACGTCCGGGTCCGAAGTAATATCGGCCTTCCATTCCTCGAAGGCCGGGCTGTTCACTGGCCCCGCCATCAGACCGGTGTTCATGATCAGGAGGCGTTTGAAACGCTCTGGCATCTCCATCGGCAGGGTTAGGCCCAGAACGCCGCCCCAGTCTTGGCAAACCAATGTGATTTTGCGCAGGTCCAGCCGCTCGATGAAGGCGAGCATATAGTTTCGGTGGAAGTCGAAAGAATAGACTGTGTCGTCGACGGGTTTGTCGGAGCGGCCAAACCCCAGCCAATCCGGTGCGATGGATCTCAGCCCGTGATCGGAGAAGACTGGGATCATCTTGCGATAGAGATAGCTCCAGCTCGGCTCACCATGGAGGCAGAGGAAGATCTCGTCGGATGCGGGATCTCCCTCATCGAGATAGTGCCCGCGAATGCCCTCATAGCCGTGAAGGTCATCGATATAGTGGGGCGCAAACGTGAAGCCGGGAATGTCTTGGAACCGGGCATCGGGCGTGCGGAGGGTTTCGATCATGGCAGAACTCTCGAAAAGCTGAATTAGGTCATATGACCTAAATACGACTAGGTCGCTTGACCTAAACTGTCAAGACCTTAATCTGGCGCGATGAGAGGCCGGATTTCGCCTGATCTCAGCAGGCTGTTGATGGCCAAGACAGGAAAGGCTGGATGCCCGAGAAAGACCCTTCCAAACCTTCGAAGCGCGACAAGATCCTTGCCTGCGCGCTTATGATCATCATGGAGAAAGGTGATTCCGGCCTCACGATGCGCAAGCTCGCGGCCTGTGCGGGCATGAGCTTGAGCAATGTTCAGTACTATTTCGCCTCGAAGGACATGGTGCTGAAGGCCATGGTCGCGGTCTATGCGGAAACGTGTACGCGAGACCTGGAGGCGCTGACCAGGAGCATCACCGCCGATACGCCAGAGGGGCGGGCCAGGGGCCTGATCCTGCATGGCCTTGAGCATGGTGAGCACATCACCGAAATGTGCCGCATTTTCCGAGAGCTCTGGGCCATCGCCACACGCAACCGGGACGTCCACCGCGATTTGATGGGCTACTATGACAACTTCTCGACGTTGATTGCCGATTTCATTTTGGGGGCTGACGCCAGCTCCGCCACCCGTGATCGGGTTCGGAGCCTGTTGCTGCCCTATATCGAAGGCTACTCGATCACCGGACCCTCGTTGCCGCTTGGCAAGGAGGCGGTCGCGGAGATGCTCGTTGATCTGGTCATGAGAGTGGCCTCTGAGAAATCCGATCTACGTTAGAGCCATTCTGCGAAGAGGCTGGTTCTGCTGGCCGACGGGCGAGGGCGTTGACACATTCCCAGAATCGCGGCATTTTCTGACTTAACCAAGCGCTCGCTTGGTTAAGGAAGTGGGAGAGAGTAAGATGCCGGCGACGGCCACGCGCGCGAATAACAGGATCGACCTGGTGCTGGATGCAGCGGCGGAGTTGTTCGCCACGAAAGGCTTTCACGAGACCTCAACCCGGGACATTGCGGCGCTGGCCCGGATCCAGCCTGGATCGCTCTATTATCACTTCGCCAACAAGGACGGGCTTCTGCTGGCGATTTATCAGGAGGGGGTCAAACGGCTCACTGACGCGGTCGAGGCGGAGGTCGCATCGCTGAGCGATCCGTGGGAACGGCTGGAGGCCGCGCTTAGGGCGCATCTTGAGACCATCTTGAACCAGACCCATTATGCTCGTGTTCTGATCCGCGTTCTGCCGGACAGTGCACCAGCGATTGCCGATAAGCTGGTTCAGTTGCGCCGCGACTATGAGGGGCTGATGCGGTCCTATGTCGACGCGCTGCCGCTGCCCGAGGGGACGGACCGCTCGTTGCTCCGCCTCTTTATCATAGGCGCGGCGAACCATGCCCAGGTCTGGCACAAGCCGGGCCAACGAACCCCAGCCGAGATTGCGCAAGAGCTGGCTCGCATGGTCCGAGCTTCAGCCACCGCAACCGAGTAAGGAGATGACGATGCAGGGCCCAAGAGAACGTGTTCTGGTGACCAAAATCGGTTTCGACGGCCATGATCGAGGCAGTCGGATCGTCGCCGCGACCCTGCGTGATGCCGGGATGGAAGTGATCTACACGCCCCCCTGGCAGGAGATCGCGGCGGTTGTCCAACTCGCCTTGCAGGAGGATGTAGATGTGATCGGGATCAGCTCGTTGGCGACCGATCACCTGATTGTGCCGGATCTGATGGAGGCGCTGCGAGTGGCTGATCTTGGCCATGTGCAGGTGATTGTCGGCGGGATCATCCCCGAGGGCGAGCATGCGCTGTTGCACGAAGCAGGAGTAAAGGCAGTCTTTGGGCCGGGGACCGCGCTGGATGAGATTGCGAACTGCGTGCGCGAGCTGGCGAAGACCGCCAATGCCCTGCGCGATCAAGAGGAGATGGCCTGATGTCAGATTTCACCAAGCAGCCGACCCTCCCTGGCCTTGAAGAGGCGGTGCAGGACTGGAGCACCGCCTATGATGCTCAGATTGGCGCGGATAAGGCGGTGATCAATCGCTCTCGCATCCCGGTCAAACCGCTTTACACACCGCTGGATTGGTCGGAAGAACGCTATCTCGATGATCTGGGCGTGCCGGGCGATGGGCCGTTCACCCGGGGGATTTACTCGACCATGCATCGCGGGCGCACTTGGACCCAGCGCCAGTTGATCGGCCTTGGAACACCTGAGGATTACAACGCGCGCGTCCGGATGCTGCTGGGCCAGGGGGCCAGTGCGATCAGCCTCTTGCCCTGCAACTCGGGCTTTCGCGGGATTGACTGCGATGAGAGCCCGATGGCTTTGCTGGGCACATGCGGCACGGTGATCAACACGGTCGATCATATGGAGGCGGCGCTTGATGGTGTGCCGATCGACGAGATCTCAACCGCGATGAATGACCCGACGCCTTTCACCCTGTTTGCTTTCCTGCTGGGCGTGGCGAAACGGCGAGGCGTCTCTTGGGACAAGGTGACGGGGACGGCGAACCAATCCGATTACATCTCGCATTTCGTCGCCAACCACATGTTCTACCGCCTGTCGCTGCCCGGCGCCCGGCGGATGTTTGTAGACCATGTCGCCTTTTGTCGAGGCGAGGTGCCGAACTGGAACCCGGTTTCGGTTGTCGGTCAGCATATGCAGCAGGCCGGAGCAACCCCGGCTGAGACGATGGGGCTGACCCTGTCGACTGCCATCCAATACGCCGATGATTGTATTGCGGCAGGGATGAAGCCCGATCACATCCTGCGCCGATTCACCTTCTTCTTCGATGTCTCGATCAGCTTTTTTGAAGAGATCGCCAAGTTCCGCGCCGGACGGCGGGTTTGGGCCAGGATCACGCGCGACCGGCTGGGCGCGAAAGACCCCAGAGCGATGCGGTTTAAGTTCCATGGCCAGACTTCTGGCGTTGATCTCACCCGCCAGCAGCCCTTGAACAACATCGCCCGTGTCACCGCGCAAGCGATGGCTGGGATCCTGGGCGGCCTGCAATCGCTGCACACGGACAGCTATGACGAGGCGATTGCCTGCCCGACCGAAGGCCCCGCCCGGATCGCCGTGGCGACCCAGAACATTCTGCGTGAGGAGGCGCATCTCTGCGATGTGATCGACCCGCTTGGTGGCTCCTATTACATCGAGACCCTGACCAACGAGATGGAAGCGAAGATCCTCGAGGTAATCGAGACCATCGATCAGGCCGGTGGCATGTATGCCGCTGTTGAAAGCGGTCTGGTCCAGCGCATGATCGGAAAATCTGCGCTGGAGCATCAGTCGAAGATCGAAAGGGGCGAGGAGAAGATTGTCGGTGTGAACTGCTATGAGTTTGGCGATAACGGCCCCGAGCCCGCACCCTACCGGCCGGATCGCGCAGCGATGGAGCGTCATGTGAGCGCTTTCAAAGCCTTCAAGGCTGAGCGTGATCAGGCAGCGGTTCAGCAGGCGCTCGATCGGCTCGCGCGGGCGGCAACGGGGTCGGAGAACGCCTATGCGCGGGTTGTGGAGGCGGCGGAGTTGGGTGTGACCCATGGTGAAATCGTCGCCTGTCTGCGTCGGGAACTGGGCTTTGGTCATCCGCTGATGGTCGCCTGATGGCTGATGGCGCCGCTGCGCGCACGGATGCGCTGGCTCGCCGGGTGAGAGCGGGCGATCAGGCCGCGCTCGCGCGTGCTTTGACCCGCGCGGAGAATGGCGATCAGGCGCTGATGCAGGCGTTGCGCTCGGCGGCGGGTGGGGCAACGGTCGTGGGCGTCACTGGGGCGCCAGGTGCTGGCAAGTCGACCCTGTTGAACGCTATGATCCGCGATTGGCGCAGAACCGGACAGAGGGTTGCCTTGCTCGCGGTCGACCCGGTCAGCCCTTTGACCGGCGGAGCGGTCCTCGGCGATCGCACCCGTATGGGAGAGCATAGCGGTGACCCGGGCGTCTTCATCCGCTCGCTCTCTGCGCGCGGTCATCTTGGCGGCTTGTCAGCGACCACTTTGGACATGGTCGATGTGATGGATGCTGCGGGTTGGGATCTCATTTTGCTTGAGACCGTAGGGGCTGGGCAGTCAGAGACCGAGATTGCCGGGCTCGCAGATATCAAAATCGTCGTCTGTGCCCCGGGCCTCGGCGATGAAGTCCAGGCGATCAAGGCCGGAATTCTGGAGATCGCCGATATTCTGGTGGTGAATAAATCTGATCGGCCCGAGGCGGACCGCACCGCCCGCGACCTCGCATCCATGGTGGAGTTGCGCAGAGATGACCTGGCGCGGAAGGTTCCGGTTCTGCGCAGCTCTGCGACTTCCTCGGAGGGGGTGGCAGAGCTGCGCCAGGAGATCGACAGGCTCGCAGCCTGCCCATCGATCGACCGAAAGCACCGCCGGCTCTTGGCTCTACGCTCCATGCTCGCGGATCGACTGGCTGCGCGCCTGCAGACTTCGGTGATGGAGAACTCGCAGATCGAAGACGTCCTGGAAGACCTAGCGGCAGGGCGCACAGACCTGGATCAAGCGCTTGCGGATACCCTTGCTATTTTGCTGGCCTGATCTGTCTCCGGAGATAGCTGAGACGTTTTTTAGGAGCTGGCTAGGGTTGATCGATCAGTTTCGAAGGATTGTGAGAAGCCTTCAAGTCTATGATCGCGAGCTATCCGAAGGCCGATATTACTAATTAAAATCAATCTGCTACGGCACATCCTGCAAACATGCTTTTTTGCTGCAGCTCCCAACGGACTTCAAGGACGCGCGCCCTGGAGCGGAGGGCAACAGCTACCAATCGACCCAGTTGATTTCAGTTGACAATGAATTGATTCGGCGGCCACTCTTCCGCCAGTTGAAAAGTGCTTTCGTTTTTACTCACGCTCTGATTGCTGGATCGACTGTCCCCTCGC
>JBCDAS010000093.1:0-13228 GCA_039185235.1 Pseudomonadota bacterium | reverse complement strand
CTGCCTGCCAGCGCATCGCGAGGAAGAAGTGACCTCCGAAGTGTTCGACGGCCCGCAATCGGTCGTCTTCGACGAGGCAGAGAACCGGCTCCACGCGCAGAAAGGCATCCTGCGCTGGTGCATCGCGAACGGTTGAAGAGAAAGAAGAGGGCCGCGCCCGACCTGGAGGGCGCATCCTCGACTTTCAAGCGATGCTGTGCACCAAAGCATTGATGCCGTTTGTACTCAGAGCGACGTCGCCAAAGCGCCCTCCTGGGGGAGGTCGGGCGCTGCCCGGCGGTGCCGCCGGGCAATGAAGTCGGTTCAGTAGCAACCGTTGGTCGATGTAAAATCTGCTGAGCACACAGTTCAATCCGATTGCCATGTGATGACATCAGGCAGCGTCCTACCCCATGAGTTCAGTACTGCTTGAAGCCTTGAACCACCCAAAGGCTATAGCTGATGTCGCGATCTGAGTGGGTGGGGAAGCTGCCCGTGTCGATCTCGCGCGCCTCCTCGAACCGCCGGGCGATTTCGGCCCCGCCGCCAAGCACCGCGAGGAGCATCATCCGTTCATCGCCGGGATAGATCGTGGCCACCAGTTCGTGATGGTTCTGCGGCGCGAGCTTCGGGTTCCAGACCCCGATCTCGTCCCAACTGAGCCCGCCCAGGAACATGCACTCCGACAGCCTGCGCCGGTCGTTCGAGAGCAGGATCTCCGCCCCCTCTTCCGACATCGCCGCCAGGGCGCGCTCGCAAAACGGCTCGGAGAGACGCATTTTCTTGAACGGATCCGGTGCGCGCGGCCAATCGGGGCCCGAGGCATAGACCGCTGCAATCCCCCAAACCGCGGCCACGGCAACCACCGAGAGCACCATCTGGCCCCAGATCATCCACACCCGCCGGCCGGCCCCCAAAAGCCAATGCGCCGCCAGGATCGAGCCCGCCACATAGGCCGGCACGGCCCAGTTCGGCTGTGCCCGGGTCACAAAGGCGAGCACCGTAATAGCCGCCAATAGCGGCACCGTCTGCCACGCCAAAAGGCGCATCTCGGGCGCGGGTTTCCAGCTCCGCCAATGCCAAAGCGCCAGGCCGATTGCCGGGAAGAAGATCACGCCAATCACGCCGAACTGGGCGCCCAAGAACTCCGCCAGCTTGCCCGGGTTGAACAGGCTGCCGCCGGGATTGGCATCCTCGGCCACATGGGTGATGGTGGCGAAACTGTTCTCGGCATTCCAGATCAGATTGGGTGCGAAGACCAGCATTGCGACGGCCAGTGTCACCGCCATTCCCGCCCAATTGCGCCGATCGGGTGTGAAGAGGAACCAGCCGATCAAACCCACGGCAAAGGCCAGCATGGTGTATTTCGCCAGCATACCCAGCCCGATCGCCGCCCCCATCACAGCCCACCAGACCAACCGCGTCTTATCGGCTTGCGCCATCGCGTAGAGCGCCAAGGCCCAGAACACCATCATCACCGGATCGGTCGAGATGATCATCGAGGAGACCCCGACCCCCGGCGCCAATGCATATCCCGCCGCCGCCCAGAACCCCGTCATCGCGTCGAAAAGCTGCCGCGCGGTCAGGAAAATCAACCAGGCGATCAGCGTATGGGCAATCGGCGTCGCGAGGCGCAGGCCAAACAGCGTATCGCCCATCAGATCGGTGGTCACCCGGATCACACCGCCGACCAGCGGCGGTTTGGAGTAGTACCCCCAGTCCAGCTCCTGCCCATAAGCCCAATACTGGCCCTCGTCGAAGTGAACAGGAACCAGACCCATGGCATTCACCGCCAGCCTGACCACCAGAAGCACCGCGAGGAGAGCCAGCGTATAGACCTGCCAACGCGCTCCTTGCGCCGCCTTTTTCGAGGGCGCCTTGCGCTTCTTTGGCGGGTTTTTCCGCTTTGATGTCTTGGCCCGAGCCATCTGGTCCTCTGGCAACTGCTCGGCCCTGCTTCTAAGGGCTCGATGAAGTTGAGGGAAGGGCTCTCCCCGCTGATCCAATGGATTAAATCGCGATCGGCATTCCTACGAAAATGGCTTAAGCTGTGCGAGCGACAACCAGGTTTCGTGAGGCTCAGATGTTCGATCCTGACTTGCCCGCGGCTGCGCGCGCCTTGGCGGACAGCATCGTGGCCGAGACGGATCCTCGCACACGTATGCAACTCTGCAAGCGGTCCATAGGGCTGGGGCGCCAGGCGGTGAAAGATGCCGGAGGCCTCTCTGACCGCCAGATTGTCGCGATCCAGGAAACGCTCCGGCTGGCGCACCGCGTTAGTCTTGGAACGTACAATCCCAACACCTCGATCACCAAGCTCGCGAAGGTTCGGATGGAGCGCCTCGGTCTAACCTCCCTGCCCATCCTCGGCGAGACGAGACCGAAGAGGGTGCTGACGGATACTGCCTGTTTGGCGATCTCAGATCGAGAGCTTGAAGGCGATTGGTTCGACACTCTCACGGCTCTGTCGGCCATCAATGCGGGGCGCTACGGGCTTCTGGGTGTAGGGGCAGATGGTGCCTACTCAGTTTGCCTCAGGCTGATCGATGCCGAGGATCATTTCCATGAGCCCTTCGAATACAAGCGCATCGTTGAAGTGTCTCCGGTTTTCGCGTTGCGCGTTGGAATGGGCCGCCTCGTTTTCGGCGCGGCGGAGAACCTCATGCAGGGGGGTGCGCTCGAGGTCGAAAACGGTCGCTATCTCGTGGTCATCTCATCGCTTCGCTCCGGCCCACGCCTGAGATTCATCGCAACAGCGCTCCGCAGCGAAGCCCCGGTCGCTGATTTTCACCAGCTCCCAGATCTCCGGGAGCTTTGATTCTATCCTCATCCCTGAATTGGAGTCCCTAAAATCAACTCTAGGAAGCTGCGGGGAACAGGGCTATTTCTGCCTTCGAGCCAGCAGGAGAAACCGCCCATGCGCACCGACCAATCCCCTCAGCAGACGCCGACCCAGCTCAAGGACTATTTGCCGCCTGCCTGGTGGGTCGAGGATGTGCATCTGGCCTTTGACCTGGCGCCCTCGGCGACCCTGGTCACGGCGAAGATCCAGTTCCGGCGCAACCCAGACCGCGCCGATGCACCGTTTGAGCTGCATGGTCGCAAGCTGACCTTCCGGGGGGCGAAGATCGATGGCGCGCCGGTCGAGCCTGAGATCGATGAGGAGGGGCTCAAGATCACATCGCCGCTGCCCGACAGTTTCACCTGGGTTTGCGAGACAGAGATTGACCCCCAAGCGAATACCGAGCTGGAGGGGCTCTACCTTTCCAACGGCATGTACTGCACCCAATGTGAGGCGGAAGGATTTCGCAAAATCACCTTCTATCCTGACCGCCCCGATGTCATGGCGCCCTTCACCGTCCGGATCGAAGGGGAGGTAGCGGCGGTGCCTGTCATGCTCTCCAATGGCAACCCGGTCGCGCGGGGCGCGCTCCCCGATGGCCGCCATTTTGCTGTCTGGGAAGACCCCTGGCCGAAGCCTGCCTATCTCTTCGCCTTGGTGGCGGGGGAGTTGGTCTCTCATGACGATGAGTTCACCACCGCCTCGGGTCGCGAGGTGAAGCTGCAGGTTTTCGTGCGCCCCGGCGATGAGCAGAAATGCGATTATGCGATGGACAGCCTCAAGCGCTCGATGCGCTGGGATGAGGTGGCTTATGGGCGGGAATACGACCTCGACCTCTTCATGATCGTTGCCGTGGAAGATTTCAACATGGGCGCGATGGAGAACAAGGGCCTCAACATCTTCAACTCGAAATATGTGCTGGCGAGCCCAGAGACGGCGACGGATCTCGATTATGCGCTGATCGAGGCGATTGTGGCACATGAGTATTTCCACAATTGGACGGGCAACCGGATCACCTGCCGCGATTGGTTCCAGCTCTGTCTAAAGGAGGGGCTGACGGTCTTTCGCGATCAGCAATTCTCGGCCGATGAACGCTCGGCAGCCGTGCAGCGGATCAAGGCGGTCAAACAGCTCCGCGCCCGGCAGTTCCGCGAGGATGAAGGCCCGCTGGCCCATCCCGTTCGCCCGGAGGAATATGTCGAGATCAACAACTTCTACACGGCGACGGTCTATGAGAAAGGCGCCGAGGTGATCGGCATGCTCCACACGCTTGTCGGGGCCAAGGGCTATCGCAAAGCGCTGGATCTCTATTTTGATCGCCATGACGGGCAGGCCTGTACGATCGAGCAGTTCCGTCTCTGTTTCGAGGAGGCTTGCGGCATCGATTTGGGGCAATTCGCGCTCTGGTGGGGGCAGGCGGGGACGCCGAGGGTGACCGCGCGCGAGAGCTGGGATGGCGAGACCCTGACGCTGAGCCTGGCGCAAGAGCTCCAACCTACGCCTGGCCAAGAGGACAAGAAGCCCATGGTGATCCCTCTCGCCCTGGGCGCCCTCGGCCCCGATGGCACCGAGATCGCAGCGACCGAGGTGCTGACGCTCTCGATGCTGGAGGCGCATTACCAGCTCTCTCAATCGGACGGGTCCTGGACCTGGAGCGCGGCCAGTGGCGCTGGAGCGGATACGGGCGCCGAGGGCCGCCCGCGCTTGTCGATCAATCGCGGCTTCTCAGCCCCGATCATGTTGGACCGGGCCGAGACGAACGAGGGTCGGGCTTTTCTTCTGGCTCATGACACCGATCCCTTCAATCGCTGGGAGGCAGGGCGGGAACTCGGCATCGAGATTGCCCATAGTATCATGGCGGGCGAGGCGGTGTCCGAGGCTTGGAGCACTGGGCTCGAGCGGGTTCTGGAGGATCCGGCACTCGATCCCGCCTTCAAGGCGCTGGTCTTGGATGTGCCAGGTGAAGACGAACTGGCCGGGGATCTGGCAAGCCGGGAGGTGCCGGTCGATCCCGATCCAATCCACCAAGCGGTCCAAACCATGCGCGCCGCCCTCGGGCTCAGATTGCAACCCGCGCTTAAGGCAGCCCATGACGCGCTGGAAGTACCGGGGGCCTATTCGCCGGATGCTGAAAGCGCGGGAAAACGGGCCCTTCGCAATCGAGCGATGACGCTCCTGGCCGCGGGAACCTATGCGGGCAAAAAACTCGCAGCCGAGCGGTTTGAGGCAGCCAATAACATGACGGATCAACTCGCAGCGCTTGCGACCCTGGTAAACTATGGCGCTGAAGGGGCTGACGCTGCCCTTGCTGCCTTCTATGAGCAATGGAAGTCGGATAGCTTGGTGATGGACAAATGGCTCTCGCTGCAGGCGATGAACCCAAATCCAGGCGCAATGGATCGCGTGGCTGCATTGACTGAGCACGCGGCGTTCAATTGGCAAAATCCCAACAAGTTTAGGAGCGTCGTCGGCGTCTTTGCGATGGCAAATCCAACTGGTTTCCACGCAGCTGATGGCTCCGGCTACCGGTTTGTGTCGGATTGGCTGATCAAGCTGGATCCGGTGAACCCACAGACCACGGCGCGGCTTGCGGGCGTGTTTGAGACTTGGCGGCGATACGAAGTTGGGCGGCGGGAAAAGATGCAAAGCGAAATCCAGAGGATCCTCGGTCAACCTGGTTTGTCGCGCAACACGACAGAGATCCTGAGCCGGATCGCGGGAGACTGATCGGACCAAAAGGAATGCGCGCAAAGCGCGCATACGTCTATATGCGATCGGAGAAAATGCCGTTCTGGCGAACAGCATTTTGGCCGATCGCTGGCGCCAGACCGTGAACTTGCGCTTCTGTTCCGCCAAAACGCTGTTCTGCAAGAACGGCGTTTTCTAGGAACAGCATAAGAGTGCGCGCGGAACGCGCGCTCCGTTTGGTTCAAAATAACCAGATCTTAACCATGTTGCCCGCAATACTAACCCTGCAAGCCGGGCCTAGCGTGAGCGACAGGGGCCCGAGCCCGGGCAAATGGCGACCCCTCCCAGGTCATGGCTCTTAGCGGAGCCGAATGGAGGACAAAGTGGCAGCGCTGCCGCGCCTTTACTTATAAAAGGCAAAACCGGCACAGACCGCCAAACCCTTGAGAGCCCGCTTCCGGTCCGATCAAATCACCCAAGGACAGATCTCCCTATTCGCCCTGCCCATATCACGTCAGCGACGGCTGAGGACGATGCTTTCTGGCAAATGCAAGACAGTTGGCCCCGCGCGTTCTGCCGCATCGATCAGAAGATCTGAGAGGTCGCTCAATGCTTCCACCTGTTCCGCCTCAGCTCCATAGGCCCTGCCGAGTGCCACGAAATCCGGAGTATGCAGATCGACCCCGACAGGCGTGATCTGGTTCTCGATCATATAGTCCTTGATCTCGCCATAGCCTTTGTTGTCCCAGACGATCAGGATCAGGGGCAGCTTCTCCTCAACAGCCAGTCCCAGTTCGGCCAGCGAGAACTGCACTCCGCCATCGCCTGCGATACAGACGACCGGGCCGCCAGTTGCCCGCGCCGCGCCAATCGCCGCTGGCAGACCATAGCCCAGCGCGCCATAGCCGGTGGAGGCGTTGAACCAGGATCGAGGGGCATTCGGGGCAAAGTAGAGATTGCCCGCATAGGCGGCCTGGGTTGAGTCGCAGACGATTGGGACGCCGGGCAGCGCGTTTCGGATCTTGTTGAGGAAAGTCACGATCTGGCGATAGGTCTCGCCGATCTCTGCGAGGCTTGCCTTGCGGGCGCCCTCGGCTTCTTTCGGTGCGGGGCGCAGGGGCAGCTCTAGCATCGCGCAGAGCCCGTCAATGCCGGTCGCCGCGTCGCCCAAGAGCGCGATATCCGGGATCGCCCCGCGGCGCATCTGCTCGGCATCGATCTCAATCCGGATGATCGTGCCGTCGACCTCGATATCCTCGCGGTCATACATGTCATAGTCTGTGCGGCCGACCTCGGTTCCAACGGCCAGCACCACATCCGCACTGCCGATCAGCTTGCGCACCGCTTTGAGAGATGGGCTCGCGGGTACCGCCAGTGGATGATCGAGCGGCAGTATCCCGCGGCCATTGGTGGTCATCACAACCGGTGCGCCCAGACGCTCGGCGAGCAGCTCGATATTGGCACCAATCGCACCGCCGCCGGCCAGGATCAGGGGTGCCTTGGCCTTGGCCAGCCGCTCTGCCGCTTCGGTCAGCGTATTGGGATTGGGCAGGGGCGGGCGGATCGGGGTGGGGCGGCGCACCTCCCCCTCAGCTTCCATCGAGAACATATCGACCGGGATCTCGATATGGACCGGGCGCGGCCTTGCTCCTTCGAACACCGCGAACGCGCGCGAGAGAACCGGGCCCAGTTGGCTCGGATCGGTCAGCGAGTGGGAGAAAGCCGCCGCCTGAGCACCGATCAGGCTCTGATTGGCGATCTCGTGCAGATCGCCTGTCCCCATCCCTTTGGTCGCTAATCGATTGACCGAGCTGATCACCAGCATCGGGATGCTATCGCCATAGGCTTGGGCCATCGGCGTCAGGATATTTGTCAGCCCGGGCCCGGTGATCACAAAGGCCGCCGCTACTCTGCCCGAGGCGCGGTAATACCCATCCGCCATGAAGCCCGCGCCCTGTTCATGGCGCGGGGTCATATGCTTGATCTTTGACCGCGCGAGGCCGCGATACATCTCCACCGTATGCACGCCAGGAATTCCAAAAACTGTATCGACACCATAGGCCTCGAGCCACGCGACCAGCTGTTCACCGACCGTTGTCATGCCGCATCTCCTTGCATGCCACCCAATGGAGCGTTACATCGCCACTAACCCGAGAGGAGTGCCAGCCCATGCCTATCGCCGCCAGTGAAATCGAACGCTTGATCCTCGAAAGCCTGCCCGATGCGCAGGTCGAGATCGTCGATACCGCAGGCGACCAAAACCACTATGCCGTCAGCGTGGTGGCCGAGGAGTTCCGCGGCAAGAACCGCGTACAGCAACAGCGCATCGTCAACAAGGCACTTGAGAGCATTTTGCATGGCCCTGGAGCGCCCCTCCATGCCATGGCGCTGCAGACCAGCGCACCCGAGTAAACTGCCCCAGAGGAGAGCATGATGGACACCACCGCCGCCCAAGCCGTGATCAAGGATCATGTGGACAACAACGATGTCGTTTTGTTCATGAAAGGCACCGCAACCATGCCGCAATGCGGCTTCTCCAGCCGGGTCAGCCAGATCCTGGGCTTCATGGGGGTCTCGTACAAGGATGTGAACATCCTCGAGAGCGATGAGATGCGCCAGGGGATCAAGGACTTCTCGGACTGGCCGACCACGCCGCAGCTCTATGTCAAAGGCGAGTTCATCGGCGGGTGCGATATCGTCACCGAAATGACGCTCTCGGGCGAATTGGACACGATGCTCAAGGAGAAGGACGTCGCCTTTGACGAGGCCGCCGCGAACCAGATCCGCGAGCATAACAAACAAGCCTAAGCTCTGGGCTTTGCCGGTTCGGCCGGGCGTCCCCTCCTGCCCTGACGAGGGGAGATCTCCAAAAGGGGGAGGCCGCCTATGCAACTCTTCGTTGGCCTCGGCAATCCTGGGGCGAAATACGCCCGAAACCGGCATAATATCGGCTGGCTGGCGCTGGATGAGATCGCACGCGGCTTTGGCCCTTGGCGGGTGAAGTTCCAAGGTGAGATCAGCGAGGGGCGGCTGGGATCTGAGAAGATCCTCCTGCTGAAACCGCATACTTTCATGAACCTCTCCGGTCAGTCGGTCGGCGAGGCGATGCGGTTCTACAAGCTCGAGCCAGCGGATGTCGTGGTCTTTCATGATGAGCTCGACCTGGCGCCGGGCAAGTGCCGTGTGAAAACGGGTGGCGGCCATGCGGGGCACAATGGCCTGCGATCGATCCACGGGCATATCGGCCCCGATTACACGCGCATCCGCATGGGCATCGGTCATCCTGGAGATAAAGCGCAAGTCTCAGGCTATGTTCTGCATGACTTCGCCAAGTCTGATCAGGATTGGCTGGACCCATTGATCCAAGGCATCGGCGAGGGGGCTCAGAAGCTTGCCGAGGGGGATTACGCCGGGTTTCAGAACGCGGTTGCGCTGCGCATCAACCCGCCCCGACCAAAGCCTGCGAAAACACCGCCAAAGCCCGCTGCCGAAGATCCGAAAACCACCGAACCCGAGAGCCCGTTTTCGGCCCTCTTGTCGCGGTTCTCGAAACGATGAAACCACCTTTCCGGGTCTCTTATGTGATGCGGCCAACCTATCCGCCGACCCGGGAGGAGTTCGCCCGCCCCACCTATTTCGGCGGACATCCGGAGCTGCCCCGGGCCCTCGATTGGCCGCGTATGCAGAACGGCACGCCGATGATGTTCCTCGCGCAAGTGGATCTCGCCGATCTGCCACGCGATCTCAATCTGCCTGAAGAGAACCTGCCGGAGCTGGATCTGCTGCCGAGATCCGGCAGGCTCTGGTTTTTCGCCGAGCTCGCCAATTGGAGCGCCTATGAAGAAGATCCCGATGGCATCCGCGTCCTCTTTGACCCTGCCCCACGCGATCTGGCCCGCCGGATGCCGCCCGAGGATCTGACCGGCCATTATCAAGACAATCTGCTCCATGTCTGGGATGAGGATCACTTCCCTGAACGCCGGCCCAAAGCCTGTCCGCATGTCCCGATCAAAGCGGTGCCCTATCGCTCGATGCCAACCCTCAATCGCATGAAGCAGGCGCTGGAGGAGCGCGATGAGGGGGGCAAGTATCTCGACCACAAGATCATGGAGTCGCTCTACGAGTATCAGGAACAGTCGCTGGTCAATCTATTTGGCCCTCTCGGCCCGGGCATCTTGTACGGTGAGCCCCTTACACCTCTGGCGATCCCGTGGATCGATGATCAGAAACAACCGGGCGCCTTTGCCTTGGGCGAAGATTATCCCTGGTGCTGGCTGGTTGTCGACTGCACGGCGCAGAGTGTGGCGGCGCGGGCGCAAAGGTTCCGGCGGGATCCCTCGCGCATGGGTTGGGATGCAGAGATCGAACATGAGGCGCTGGACTGGATCTCGCGGGCCGATGCGGCAGGCCCCTTCGCGCCGCTCCAAAAGCGCGAGCGCAACGCGTTTCGCCAATGGCAGGACCGCTTGGCCGATACAATCCGTGATGTCGATGAGTTCAGCCATACGCGAGCGGAACGGCGCAGCAAACCGGTCCGAGACCACCTGAACCGCCTGATTGGCAGGCCGTTTCTCAAGCCCAGCCGCCCCGGGCCGCGTAAGATGACCTATCACACCCGCCAGTCAGTGGAAGACGGCCTCAGAAGCGCGATCGCCTATGTGCTAGGTCAACCGGGCCAGGCGGTGCTGCCAAACGCATTTCTCGATCAGATGCGGACGTTCTTTGATGAGCGGCATCTGTTGGATGGCGGGGCGCATCAGATGCTGGGCGCCCCCAAAAGCGTGCAGAATGTGCACGACAGCCATGCCGACAAGATCCTCCTCCTGCAGCTGATCCCGGACCGACGGCTTGGCTGGCAATGGGGGGATCTCGGCTGCTTGCAGTTCTGGATCGATCCCCAGGATCTGGCGGCCCAGCGCTTTGACCGGGTCAGCCACACTCTGGAAAGCCACTAGACCAAAATCATGTCAACCTGAACCAAGTCGAAAGAGAATTCTGGTCCAGATTCAATGTATTGAGCAAAATCCTGGGATTAGACCGATCCAGTCGGATCCGTTTTTGCTCTAGCCCCTTGACCCGGCGCGCCCTGCACGGCAAGAGGCGCGCGGATTCAAGGAGAGCGCAATGGGCTTTAAATGCGGGATCGTCGGGCTGCCGAATGTCGGGAAATCGACGCTGTTCAATGCGTTGACCCGCACGGCGGCAGCCCAGGCGGCGAATTTCCCATTCTGCACGATAGAGCCCAATGTGGGGGAAGTGAATGTGCCGGATCCCCGTTTGGACGCGCTGGCTGAGATTGCAAAATCCAAGCAGGTGATCCCGACCCGGCTGACCTTCGTGGATATCGCGGGACTGGTGAAGGGCGCCTCGAAAGGCGAGGGGCTCGGCAACCAGTTCCTCGCCAATATCCGCGAGACCGACGCGATCGCCCATGTGCTCCGCTGTTTCGAGGATGGCGATATCACCCATGTCGATGGACGGGTCGACCCGATTGCCGATGCCGAGACGATCGAGACAGAGCTGATGCTGGCCGATCTCGAAAGCATCGAGAAGCGGCTCCAAAACCTGTCCCGCAAGATCAAGGGGGGCGATAAGGAAGCAGTCCAGCAAGATCGCCTCCTGCGTGAGGCGCGCGAGGCGATCGAGGCGGACCGGCCTGCGCGCACCGTCGACGTGGCTGCCGAGGATCGTCGGGCCTGGGAGATCCTGGGCCTTCTGACCGCAAAACCAGTGCTTTTCGTCTGCAATGTCGAGGAGGAGGCAGCGGCCGAGGGCAATGCTCATTCAGCCCGAGTGGCCGAGATGGCCGCGACCCAGGGTGCGTGGCATGTGGTGATCTCGGCTGCGATCGAAGAGGAGATCTCGCAGCTCCCAGATGAGGAGCGGGTGGAGTTTCTCGAGGATCTGGGGCTTGAACAAGCAGGGCTCGACCGGTTGATCCAGGCGGGATATGGGCTTTTGGGGCTGATCACATATTTCACCGCCGGGCCAAAGGAAGCGCGGGCTTGGACGATTGCCAAGGGGACGCTGGCGCCGCAGGCCGCGGGTGTGATCCATGGCGATTTCGAGCGCGGGTTTATCCGCGCGGAGACGATCGCCTATGATGACTACACGCGGTTGGGCGGCGAACAACCGGCCAAGGAAGCTGGCAAGATGCGCGCCGAGGGCAAAGCCTACCAAGTCGCCGATGGCGATGTACTGCATTTTCTTTTCAACACCTGAGCTGACGAACCCAACGGGATGCGGCTTACGCCGCATACACCTATATTTGGCGCCCTCCCGGGCGCATTGGCCCCAGTCGGACTTCCCTCGCACAACTCTGAGCTAGGCGCTGGGCTTCCCTGCCCATGCCTCGCATGGGTGGCGGGCTCTGCCCGCCCTAATCCCGCAAGGGATCAGGGACGCTTGCGCGGTGGTGGGAGCTAGAGCAGCCCGATCACATGCAGCCCGGCTCCGGCAGCGAGGCCGAAACCGATCAGGAGCAGGGTCGAGATCTTGGCGACAAATACCAGCCCCAGGGCGATGACGAAGAGGATGATCTTCACCCATTCCGGCTCCCCAAGCCCTGCTGGCAAAAACGCCGCCTCGGCGAGATAGATGGCGAGATTTGCGATCACACCGACCACGGCTGCCGACACGCCCGCGAGCGCTCGACGGGCCCATGGGATCGCGTGGATCCGCTCGACCGCAGGTGCAAAAGCCAGGATCAGACCGAAACTTGGCGCGAATGTGTAAAACGTCGCCAAGGCGCCACTGAGAGCAGCGGTTGCGGCAGAGCTTGGACCGGACCAGCCCGCGAAATAGCCCGCATAGGTGTTGACCAGAATAAGCGGTCCCGGCGTCGCCTCGGCAATCGCAAGACCGTTCAGCATCGCCTCAGGGCTGAGCCATCCATAGGTCGCAACCGCTTGGTCGGCCACAAAAGGCAAGACTGCGTAAGCCCCGCCGAAAGTGACCAGGGCGGCTGTGGTGAAGAGCTGGGCGACCTCGTCATACGGATCGCCACCGGCGATCAGCCGGACGGCAAAGAAAATGGCGAGGACCAAACCTGCGGTGACGGCGAGCGTGACGGCGGCATGACCCAGCACTCGGGCTGGTTCGGCGGGGCCCGCCTCCTCCCCAGCACTTGGCATCAGAAGTCCCGCAATCGCGGCAAATGCGACGACCACTGGGAACGGAATGCCGAGCACAGAGAGGGCCGCAAAAGCCGCCGCTGCCAACGCCCAGGCGATCGGGCTTTTCAGCGCGCGCCCGGCGATCTTGCCCATCGCCATCAAAACCAAGGCGATCACGACAGGTTGGACGCCTGCGAACAGCGCTGCGATGAGCGGCACGTCACCATGGGCGGCCGCGATCCAGGCGAGCCCGATCATCAATGCCGCACCTGGGAGGATGAACGCCAAGCCTGCGATGATCCCACCCCAAAGCCCATGCAACCTCCAGCCCAGCCAAGTGGCAAGCTGTTGCGCCTCGGGTCCTGGCAGCATCATGGAAAACGCCAAGCCGCGGTCAAAGCTGGCGGTCTTGATCCAACCGCGCTTGGTGACGATTTCCTCTTGCATCAGCGCGATCTGCCCCGCCGGGCCGCCAAAGGAGAGAAGCCCGATCTTGATCCAAACCGGCACTGCGTCGGAGAGTTTTGGCGCGCTCATTGGGCGGCCTCCGTCTCGATCCCGGCTGCGACCAGGGCTTCGAAGCCGCCGATCACATAGCGGGCAT
>JBCDAS010000092.1:0-13269 GCA_039185235.1 Pseudomonadota bacterium | reverse complement strand
CCCGGCCGGGACGTTCATCTGGACGCGGACCGAGCGGATTTCCTCGATCATCCTGATCACCCAACCGATCTCGTCATCGGCGGCCGGATCGATCAGATCCTCCGAGAGATCCGGCCAATCTCCATGGACTAACATCTTGTCCCGCTTGGATAAACTCTCCCAAAGCGCCTCGGTGATGAAGGGCATGATTGGGTGGAGCAGGATCAGGCATTGGTCCAACGCCCAGGCCATGGTCGCCTGAGTTTCGGCCTTCGCCTCCTCGTTCTGCCCTTGCAGGAGCGGCTTTGAGATCTCGAGATACCAGTCACAAAACGTGCCCCAGATATGGTTGTAGAGGGCGCCTGCCGCCTCGTTGAACCGGAACTCCTCAAGCGCTTTATGGACCGTTTTCGAGACCCGAACCGTCTCACCAATCACCCAGCGATTGACCATGTGACGAGGGGAATTTTTCCGTAACTCTTCCGTAGTTTTTCCGTAACTACACGCGTCGGCCGCGTAGCAGCCGTTCATCTCGGCAAAACGGGCGGCATTCCAGAGCTTGGTGCCGAAATTCCGATAGCCCGCGACCCGGTTTACATCGAGCTTGATGTCGCGGCCCATCGCCGCCATCGAGGTGAGCGTGAAGCGCAGCGCATCGGCGCCGTATTCATCAATGATCTCCAGCGGGTCGATGACATTGCCGAGGGACTTCGACATCTTCTTGCCTTTGGCATCGCGGACCAGCGCATGGACATAGACGGTGTGGAAGGGAACCTCCGGCTGGCCCTTCTCGTCCTCCATGAAATGGAGGCCGGTCATCATCATCCGGGCAACCCAGAAGAAGATGATGTCAAAGCCGGTCACCAGGACATCGGTTTTGTAGTACTTCGCAAGCTCCGGCGTCTGCTCGGGCCAGCCGAGCGTCGACATCGGCCAGAGGCCGGAGGAGAACCACGTGTCGAGGACGTCATCGTCGCGGGTGATCACTTGTGGTTTATCGTTTGCCCCTCCGTCACTGGAGGTAATCACGGGTCCAAGACGATAGTCGTCAGTCGGGCCAGACGCTCCAGATAGAACTTGGCCAGAGAGAGTTTCTATCCTTTCTTCTGAAACAACGACGTCACGTTGATAATATTCCTCGGCGAATCGGACCGCATCCTCTTCGGTTTCCGCAACGAAGGTCTTGCGTGAGTAGTCCGCGTAGCTGGTGATACCTGTCTCAGGGTCATGGGACTCAATCTCGCGTCCGTACCACGCCGGAATCCGATGACCCCACCAGAGCTGGCGGGAGATGCACCAGGGTTCGATGTTTTCAAGCCATTGGAAGTAGGTTTTCTCCCAAGCTTCGGGGACGAACTTGGTGGTGCCGTTCCGCACCGCCTCGATCGCGGGTTTGGCGAGCGTTGCCGCATCGACGAACCACTGGTCGGTGAGCATGGGCTCGATGACCACCTTTGAGCGGTCGCCAAAAGGTTGGGTGATCTTCTTGGCCTCGACCAGGGGGACGGGGTGCGGGGCCGCTTCCTCCTCCTCGCCCTTCTTTTTCTTCTTAGGCGGGCCGAGGCGTTCGTCGTCGCTGAGGGTCATGACCGCGAGCCCCTCGGCGGTAATGTCGGCGATGACGGCCTTGCGCGCCTCGAACCGGTCGAGGCCACGGTATTGGTCGGGGACCAGGTTAATGGCGTCGATCTCCGCCTCGGTCATCTCGGCGCCTTCGATGATGGCCTGCGCCTTGGCGGCTTCCTCCGTGTAGGGCGCGCCGTCCTCGCGCATGGCGCCTTTGGTGTCCATCAGGCGGTAGCAGGGGATGTTGCCGCGTTTGGCGACGCCATAGTCGTTGAAGTCATGGGCGCCGGTGATCTTCACGGCGCCAGAGCCAAAATCGGGGTCCGGGTAGTCATCGGTGATGATCGGGATCAGGCGGCGGTGTTCCTTTGGCCCGACGGGGATCTCGCAGAGCTGGCCGACGATGGAGGCGTAGCGCTCATCCGAGGGGTGGACCGCGACGGCGCCGTCGCCGAGCATCGTCTCGGGCCGGGTGGTGGCGATGGAGATGTAGTCGCGGGTTTCGCGGAGCGTGACGGTGCCGTCTTCGTCCTTCTCGACATATTCATAGGTCGCGCCGCCGGCGAGCGGGTATTTAAAGTGCCACATATTGCCGTCGACATCGATGTTCTCGACCTCGAGATCGGAGATCGCGGTCTCCATCGCTGGATCCCAATTGACCAGTCGCTTGCCCTTGTAGATCAGGCCCTCGTTGTAGAGCTGGACGAAAACCTTAAGGACGGCGGCCGAGAGCCCGTCGTCCATCGTGAAGCGCTCGCGCGACCAATCACATGACGACCCCAAGCGCTTGAGCTGATTGATGATCGCCGAGCCGGTTTTGGCCTTGTACTGCCAGGCACGCTCGACAAAACTTTCGCGACCGATCGACTTGCGGTCCGGCTCGCCGCGTTCTGCCATTTGCTTCTCGACCGCGATCTGAAGCGCGATGCCCGCGTGATCGGTCCCCGGCTGCCACAGCGTGTCGAAGCCGCGCATCCGGTGCCAGCGGATCAGGATGTCCTGGACAGTGTTGTTTAGCGCGTGGCCCATATGCAGGTTGCCGTTCACATTCGGCGGTGGGATTACGATGCAGAACGTCTCGTCCGAGGAGGCATTGGCGCCTGCCGCGAAGGCGTTCTGGGCCTCCCACTCAGCCGAGATCCGCGCCTCGGCCGTCTTTGCGTCGAAATTCTTGTCCATGATGTCTCTTCAGGCTCGCGTTGACGGGCGCTGTCTTAGCGCGCGGGCGGCGACTGGGAAAGGCAGAAATGGTGCGGTGCGGGTTGGCGGCGCGCGGCTACTGGTCCGGGGGATAGATCCGATCGAGGCTGGATGTCAGGCATTGGTCGAGCGGCACATGCTTCAGAAACTTTAAGTGATCCTGATCGTGATCATCCGCCAAAACAAATGACGCCGTGCGCATCGCGAGGTGACGCGCCCGTTTCGACGCATGCCAACGGCGCTGAGGGATGAGCGCTTCGATGGGGGTGTCAAAGTGGGTCCCAAGCCGGAAGTCGTCCACGGCGATGAAGCCTGAATAGAGACAGGTCGGCAGCGTGTTCGGACAATGCTGTTGGCAGAAGTCGCGGACCGGCCAAAGGCGGCTGGCATGCTTGGCCTCGTTCAACAGCAATTCGCCCGCAATGCGGGTTTGAGCGGGTGTAAACTCGATGTCCTCGTCTATAAAAAAATCAAGCCAGTATCGGTCTAGGAGTTGCGCGCTCTTTTGGAAGGTCAGATTGACCTTGTCGGCAAACTCCGGCGTGTCAGTGGCGCGCATGTTAAAGTATTCTTGACGCATGATCGCCGCCAGACGCGCATCGGCGAAGGCTGTCTGGAACGCGGCTTCGTCCTCGGCTGTCCAAGGGATATCCTCCCAGTTCAGATCCCATTTCGGACTTGGCGGTTGGCCGAGCCGCTCAGCGTAATCTCGAAACTCCATCGCCAATTGCTTGATTACCCAGATTTCCCTTTGCTCATAGTCGCTGATCGTCACGACCTCACTCATAAACTCGGCGAGATAAGGAGCCTCTTGCAATTGAAAGCTGAATGTGGACAGGACGCGCTCGCGCTCTCCCGCGGCGAGTGCAGTCTTGGCGGCCTTAAGCCAAGTTTCGGCCGGTTGCTGACGATTAAGGCTTTCCAACGCGGCGATCGGGTAATCATACGCGTCTGGATCTTTTCGCCAGGAACTCCCGTTAGGGTCCGTGAACAACTTACGGCGCTTTCGAAAATCAGCTTGACCGATGTCTTCGCGGGACCACCTTTCAAACCTCCTGGAGGAGAGCAGCAGGCGGGCTGCTTGGTTCCCCTCGATTGCGAGCGCATTCAGGGCCGTGAGCGCAGGTTTGCCGTCGCCGTTCAGCCACTCCTCGACTGCGTTCTGGAACCTGGGATCGTTCGCGCCGGGCAGATCCGTGGCTGATGCCTTGGAAACAGAAATCGCCGTCAAGCCGACAACCAGGAAACCTGTAACAAGCTTCAAGATAGAATCAGAACGGAAAAATCTCATAGGTTTGAAGCTAGGATTGCTGTGGTTTTTGCACAAGGGTCGGCGAGTCTCACCAAAGGTTCATGGCAATGTGGGAGCGGTCGCGCTACCCTGGGGAGATTGATCGAGGAGAGATGTGATGATCCGTTCGCTTGTGGCTTTGATGCTGCTCACTCTGATTTCCCTGCCCGCAACCGCCCAGGAGGCGGAGCCTTCGATGACCTTCGCTCGGATGGCCGAGATCATCCAGGCGCTGGATCCGGAGGCGCAGTCGGATGGCGTGCGGTTTCAGTTCACCATCGAGGATGTGCCGGTCATGATCATCACCGATGTCAGGGCCGATCGGATGCGCGCGATTGTGCCGATCCGCTCGGCCAGCGGGATCTCGGCCGAAGAGATGACCCGGATGATGCAGGCCAATTTCGACACGGCCCTGGATGCGCGCTATGCGGTCGCCCAAGGGCGGCTTTGGTCGACCTTTATCCACCCGCTCTCGCCCCTAGAGAAGAACCAACTGATCTCGGGCATTGGCCAGGCGGTCAATTTGGCCAGGACCTATGGCTCGGTCTATTCGGGCGGGGGTTTGAGTTTCGGCGGCGGGGATTCAGGCGATCTGAACCGGGCGCTGATCGAGGATCTGCTGGAGAAAGGCGAGAAGATCTGAGCCGTTCCCGATCCCGCGCGCAGGGTTGGTTAAAGCTAAGGTCTGGCGGCTGGCTCCTCAACCGCCAGGATACCTAAGCGAACGGGTTCGATACATGGAGAGACGCACTCAACACAACGCAGATCAGTACAAGCGGTACGAAGCAAGTTACGTGCCAAGCTCAATTTCCAAGGATTTAGCCCGATTGCAGCCTTATTCCACCCCAGCTTGTCCCGCACCGATACAACCGCGAGAGTCGACGCGGCAAGGCGCACTCAATCTGCAAGATAGTCCTCGCAAATTGCGGTAAGTTTTTCGCAATTTGCAGCAGGTCTCAGCCCGCACCGCGAAGACGCATTTGGCCTTCCCGACGAGCAAACACCAACAGAACCACTTGCAGGCCTGGCCACCCGCCAACACAGCGCCACGCATTGAGTGGGAGCAGCAGAGCATGCAGCATCCAGATCGGCGCCAGATCCAGCATCACCCCGTAGGAGATAAAGGCGATGTTCGAGAAGATCGCGACTAAGCGCAAAGCGCACATGGTTTTCATCGAGAATGTCATCAGCACCAGAGATGACGCCAGAAATCCAATCGCATCGGTCAAAACAAACTCCCCTGTTCGAGACAAGCACAGTTTGACCGGTTTCGTCCGGCGCGTCGGTATCAGATGCTACAGGCCGCAAAGAAGACGGGGCCAGACCATGGTCCAGCCCCGCCCACGAACTTAGGTCCGATCACAGGTCGCGATGGACCTTTTCCTTGCGCTCATGGCGCTCCTGCGCCTCCAGGCTGAGCGTTGCGATCGGGCGGGCATCGAGACGGCGCAGCGAGATCGGGTCTCCCGTTGCCTCGCAATACCCATACTCACCCTCTTCGATCCGGCGCAGCGCCGCATCGATTTTCGAGATCAGCTTGCGCTCGCGATCTCGGGTTCTCAGTTGCAAAGCGCGGTCGGTTTCTTCCGAGGCACGATCCGCTAGATCCGGAATGTTCCGGGTCTCCTCCTGCATTTCGCTGACAGTCTCCCTGCTGCCTTCGAGAATGGAGGCCTTCCAATCTTCCAACTTCTTACGGAAGTAGTCCTTCTGGCGTTCACACATGAAGGGTTCTTCTTCGGAAGGGCGATAGCCGGCGTCAATCGACGTTTCGATGTTCATCAAGCACCCCTTACTGCACGTCCTCACACGTGAGGTATCGGTTTTGATGGGGCACCTATAGTCGCGCCGTGACCCCATGTCACGTCTTATCGCAATCAAAAAATCGCGTTATACACCTCGCTTAACGCGCGACTCTCTTGCTATTCGCGAGAGCAGAAACCCATCCCGCGACATGGAAAGCGAAAGGCGCTGTCGATGCAGTTTCAGGGCACAACCGATTACGTGGCGACCGAGGATCTCAAAGTCGCTGTGAATGCCGCAATTCGGCTCGAGCGGCCGCTTCTGGTGAAGGGGGAACCTGGGACGGGAAAGACCGAACTGGCGCGCCAGGTCGCCTCGGCGTTGGGGCTCAAACTGATCGAGTGGCATGTGAAATCGACCACACGGGCGCAACAGGGGCTTTATGAGTACGACGCGGTCAGTCGGTTGCGCGACAGCCAGCTGGGCGATCCCCGCGTCGAAGACGTCAAAAACTACATCAAACAGGGCAAGCTTTGGGAGGCGTTCACCGCAGGCGAGCGCCTGGTCCTGCTCATCGACGAGATCGACAAGGCGGATATCGAGTTCCCCAATGACCTCCTGCAAGAGCTCGACCGGATGGAATTCCATGTCTACGAAACCGGCGAGACCATCAAAGCCATCCACCGCCCGATCGTCATCATCACCTCGAATAACGAGAAAGAACTGCCCGACGCTTTCCTGCGCCGCTGCTTCTTCCACTTCATCTCCTTCCCCGACAGCGAGACGATGACGCGCATCATCGATGTGCACTTTCCCGATATCAAGAAGGAGCTGGTCCGCACCGCCCTCACGCAATTCTACGAGATCCGCGAGACCCCGGGGCTGAAGAAAAAACCCTCCACCAGCGAGGTCTTGGACTGGCTCAAACTCCTGATGGCCGATGATGTCGACCCCGCCACCCTGCGCGCCGATCCGAAACAAGCAATCCCGCCGCTCCATGGCGCGCTCCTGAAGAACGAACAAGACGTCCACCTCTTCGAACGCCTCGCTTTCCTCGCCCGCCGTCAAGGCGGATGAGCCGCGAACCAATGGCCGGGTGGGCGGGCAGTCGTTGTCCCGCAGGGGCAACGCTGGATGCCCCCCGGCGCGCGACACCTGTCTGATGAGCGCGTTTCTCGACCTCCTCGCCTCGGCGACGCTTCCGATCTTCGCAGTCTCAGCCATCGGCTTTTGGATGGGCCGCACCAGGCGCATGGGCCCACGCCAGGCCAAGGGTGTGAACAGTTTCGCCATGGTGGTCGCCGTGCCCGCGCTGATGTTCACCCTTTTGGGCGAGGCCGATCTCGGCGCCTATAATTGGAGCGTCCTTCTGGTCTATATGTTGGCCGAGATCGCCGTCTACGGGCTCACCTTCCTGATCTGCCGCTTCCTTCTCGGCGTCAGCACGCCCGAGGCGATGCTCCTCGGCATGACGACGATCTTCGTCAATGGCGTCTTCTTCGTCCTGCCGATCGCTGGCATCCTCTATGGCCCGGGCGCCGAGGAAGTCGTGGTCGGGATCATCGTTTTGGACAGTCTCGTGCTCTTTGGCGGCTCCATGCTGCTGCTCGACTTCCTCACCGCCCGAGGCGCCTCGATCACCCGGGTTCTCAGCGGGTTTGCCGCGAACCCGATGATTATCGGCATGGCACTCGGCATGTTTGTGAACCTGGCTGGGATCACCGTGCCCAAAGGCATCCTGGCCTATGCGCATTTCGTCGGCGCTGCTGCTGCCCCGGCGGCCCTCTTTGCGCTTGGCGTGACGCTGGGCCGCGTCGAGCTCGGCAAGTTGGGCATCCCGCTGCCCGTCGTCGTGGCGATGAAGATTGTCGGCCAGCCACTCATGGCGCTCCTCCTGCTCGGCACCCTGGTCACACCCAGCGACTGGGCGCAAACCGCGCTTTTGATGACCATGGGGCCCGCAGGGGCCATGCCCTTTGTGATTGCGCTCGGCTATGGCATCCGCAATGACCGGATCGCAATGGCCGTGATCGTGACCACCTTGGTCTCGCTCATCACCCTACCCGCCGCCTCGCTTTTGGCCTGAGGTTCAATCAGGGCTGGACAAGCCCGCGCCCCACGCCCGACCATGGGCAAAACCAACGAGGACCCCCATGTCAGACACGCTCATCCGCCCTTTGGAGGCCCGCGATCAGCCGCAATGGCGCGCGCTTTGGACCGGCTATCTCACCTTCTACGAGACCAGCGTTTCCGAGGAGGTCTACCAGACCACCTTTGCCCGGCTCCTCGGCGATGACCCGCACGACTTTCACGGCCTTGTGGCTGAACGCGACGGGCAGTTGATCGGGCTCACGCATTATCTCTTCCACAGGCATTGTTGGCGGGTGGAGAACATCATCTATCTCCAAGATCTCTTTGTGAGCGAGGCGGCCCGCGGCACTGGCGCCGGGCGCAAGCTGATCGAGGCGGTTTACACTGCCGCAGACGCAGCCGGCTGCCCCACGGTTTATTGGACGACCCAGGATTTCAACACGACCGCCCGCCAGCTCTATGATCGGATCGGCAAGCTGACCCCTTTCATCAAGTATCAACGGTGAGGGCGGCCTTCGCCTTGCTCTTGGCCTTGGCGGCCTGCGGGTCGGTCGCAGGGTCTGGCCGGGACGCACCGCTGACACCTGCCTCCCTGCCCTCGGCACCGGAATCAGGCGGGGCGATCCCGGCGGGCCATACCGCCTATTCCAACCGATCCCTCGCGGGGCTTTTCGTCGCGCTCACCCATGATCTAGAATGGGGCGCGCGCCGACCGCATCTGGTGCGCTACGAGGCCCCGGTCAATGTCGCGGTCGAAGGTCCAGGATCAGCCAGTTACACCCGGTTCATCGACCTTTATCTGGCGGAGCTGCGCACACGCTCGGAGATCCAGATCAGCCGTGGCCCGGGCCCGGCAAACCTGCATATCCGCTTTGTCGAGGGCGCGCGTTTTGATCAGACCTTCCCAGGCATTTCCTGCCTCGTCGCCCTCGGCAATCAGGATTGGGAGAGCTTCCGTCGTGATCCCAACCGGCTGGGCGGGCGCGGGTTGGAGACCGGCACGGCACAAACCCAGACCACCATCTTCATCCCGCAGACCGCCGCCCCCTATCGTGTCCGTGGCTGCCTGCTCGAGGAGATCGCCCAGGCGCTCGGTCCTGCGAATGACCTCTACGGCCTGGGCCCATCGATCTTCAATGACGATGCCGCACATCTCTGGCCGACCAAGCTTGATTATCTCATGCTTCGAACACTTTATCATCCAAATATGAGAACCGGAATGAGCCGTCAGGTGACCGAGTCGGCCGCCTTTCGCGTGTTAGAGGAAATCAATTCCCAAGGCCGCGATGTCCCCCCGATCCGCTGGGCGACCCCGCGCGCGCTCAGAGGATGGCAGGCGAGCCACCAGGAGATCTACTCGAAGAGAACCAGCCGGTCCGAACAGATCGCCAAAGCCCAAAAAGCCCGCCGCTTGGCTGCGCGCAAGGCACCTGGCAGCGCCCAGCATTGCCACAGCCTGCGCACGCTCGGCCGGGTTCTGGCCCGCCAAGCCCCGGCAGATGCGCTGGATGTCCTGCGTGAAGCGGCCGATATCTGCACCCGGGTTCATGGCCCCGAGGATATCCGCCTGTCACTGATCGCGCTGGAGCGGGCTATCGCCCTGTCGCGCCAGGGCAGCGCGCGACTGGTGATCCAAGAGATGACCGCCCATGAGGCGAAACTCGCAGCCTATGGTCATGAAGAACGCCTCGCCGCCCTTTATAATCTGCGCGCGAACGCGTATCTGGCCCAGCAGCAAGGGGCGAAGAGCTTTGCGGATCGCAGGTTGGCGCGCGATTGGGCGGCCTATGCCTATGGACGCGACAGCGAAATCCTCGCCCGCATGACCGAAATCGAGAGGGTGCAATGATCATCGTGGTAGCAGTTCTGGGAGGCGCGATCTTGGGTTGGGTCCGCGCAACCAAACGCGGCGGGACGATCGGCGACCGGGTCCAATACGCATTTGCCCATGCGATCCCTTTTGGCTTGCTCGCGACGATTTTTGTCGTCCTCGCGGCTCGATTTGGGGTCGCGGCCTAGCGCGGTTGGGCATTGGCGCGGCGGTTCTGCTCGGCTCTTTGCTCTGCCGTCGCCGCGTGGATTGCATCGGCCATGGCAGCGGTGAGCGCCTCGGGCGCACCCTCGCGCCGCAGGATCGATCGACGTGAGACTGGCAGTTCGGGAAACCCATCGCGGGCGGTGAGTTCGGTCAGTTCAGGCTCGAAGCTTGGCTCAGACAAGACACCGATGGCAAAACCCGCCTTGATGGCCGCGCGGATGCTGGCATAGCTGTGGCTGCGAAAAGCGATCGTGTAATCGCGACCGATGGACGAGAGCGCGTTGGTCGGCAGATCCCGCCACCAGCAGCTTCGATCCAGAAGCGCGAGCGGCACCGGCGCATCCGGGGCGACCTCAAAGCCCTGACGCGCCGCCCAGATGGTGCGCTCGGTGCCGAGCGTCTCGCCCTCGCGGTTCTTGGCCCCGGAATAGACAGCGATGTCGAGCTCTCCGCGCTGGATGGCCGAGAGAAACCCAGCCGTGCAATCCGATCTTGCGATCACATCCACCCCGGGATGGGCCTTGGAGAACCGCGCCAGCATGCGCCCGAGGATGAAGTCATCGAAATCATCGGGAACCGCCACCCGGATCACACCGCTGAGCGGTGTGGCAAAGAGGGCGCTGGCATCGCGCAGCTCCGCCAGGATCGAACGCGCGCGCGGCAGCAGACGCTCGCCCGCATCGGTGAGCTTCATGCCCCGGACCGAGCGGTCGAAGAGGCTCACGCCGAGATCGGCCTCCAGCTTGCGCAACTGGACACTGATCGCCGATTGGGTGCGGTTGAGCCGCCCCGCGGCCAAGGTCAGATTGCCATTCTCGGCGATGGAGACGAAGGATCTGAGAAGCTCGCTATTCATGGCCTACATTCGATTTTGTTTATGGCTGAGATCATATCTATTCGTTTTTCTCGATGCAATGCAGGCGCTATCACATCCCCTGCAAAATCGAAGGAGGGCGCCATGGAGACCTGGCAAATCGCGACACTGCTGGTGATTGGCGCCCTGGGCGGGGTCTGGAACGCCATCGCGGGTGGGGCGACTTTGTTCACCTTCCCCGCCCTGATGGCGGTCGGGTTGCCGCCAGTTGTGGCGAATGCGACGAACTATCTGGCTCTCTTGCCATCGAATGCCGCCGCCCTGCCCGCTTACTTGGATGAGTTGCGGGGGCTGGGGCGCAAGCTCGCGCCGTTGATCCTTGTGTCCGGCGCAGGCGCGATCATCGGGTCGCTGATCCTTGTTGTCTCGGACCCAGAGGTCTTCGTCGCCCTGATCCCCTTCCTTATCCTGACAGCGACGATCCTCTTTGCCTTTGGAGAGCGGTTTCGCGAGATGGTGATGGCCCGGGCGGGTGCCGCGCGGGCCGACCTCTATGCCTATATCGCGCTCTTCCTCTGTTCGATCTATGGCGGCTATTTCGGCGCGGGGCTGGGGATCATTCTGCTCGCGATTGCGCAGATCATGGGCTTCACGGACTTCCACGTCGCCAACAGCATCAAGAACTTGCTAGCGACCAGCTTCACCCTGCTCAGCATCGTGATCTTTGGCATCGGAGGGCTGATCGCCTGGCCTGAGGCAATCACCATGATCATCGGCAGCACGGTCGGCGGGTATTTCGGCGGGCGCCTCGCGAAACACGTGAATCAGAGCTATTTGCGCCTGGTGGTGATCGGATTTGGCCTGGTCCTGTCGCTGGTCTACTTCGCCCGTACATTTGGATAGCCCGAGCCGCGACGTCACCCGATTTTCCCGCTTTGAGCTGGGCTGGGAAGCGGCTATATCCGGCTCATGTTCCTCAATCTCTTCTTCGGCCTGAAAGAGGCCCGCCTGCCGGTCTCGCTGCGTGAACATCTCACGCTGATGGAGGCGATGGATGCGGGCATGGCCCAATATGATGTGGAGGGGTTCTATTACCTCGCCCGCGCCGCCTTGGTGAAGGATGAGCGCCATCTCGACCGGTTTGACCAGGTTTTTGCCAAAGTCTTCAAGGGGATCGAGGGGATCGGTGGTGCGGCAGACGGGGTCGAGGAGACGGAGATCCCGACCGAATGGCTGCAGAAACTGGCCGAGAAGCATCTGAGCGACGAAGAGAAGGCCCTGGTCGAAAGCCTTGGCGGCTGGGACAAGCTGATGGAGACGCTGAAACAGCGCCTAGAGGAGCAGAAAGGCCGCCACCAGGGGGGCAACAAGTGGATCGGCACCGCCGGCACCTCGCCCTTTGGCGCCTATGGCTACAACCCCGAGGGCGTGCGCATAGGCCAGAACGAAAGCCGCCACCGCCGGGCCGTCAAAGTCTGGGACAAGCGCCAGTTCAAGGATCTCGACAGCGATGTCGAGCTTGGCACCCGCAACATCAAAGTCGCGCTGAAACGCTTGCGACGTTGGATCCGCGAAGGCGCCGAGGAGGAGCTGGATTTGAACGGCACCATCCGCGGCACGGCGGAGAAAGGCTATCTGGACGTCCAGATGCGGCCCGAGCGGCGCAACGCGGTCAAGGTGCTGATGCTGTTTGATATCGGCGGCTCGATGGATGACCATATCAAGGTCGCCGAAGAGCTGTTCTCGGCGGCCAAGACCGAGTTCAAGCATCTCGAATACTACTACTTCCACAACTGCCTCTACGAAGGCGTCTGGCGCGACAATCGCAGGCGCTGGACCGAGCAGACGCCGACCTGGGAGGTGCTCAACACCTATGGGCCGGATTATAAGCTGATCTTCGTCGGCGATGCCTCGATGAGCCCCTATGAGATCGTCTATCCCGGAGGTGCGAACGAGCATTGGAACGAAGAGGCGGGCGAGGTCTGGCTAAAACGCGCGCTGGACAAATACCCGAGTGCCGCCTGGATCAATCCCGTGCCCGAGATCCGCTGGCAATACACCCACTCGATCGGGATGATCCGCCAAATCATGGAAGACCGCATGTTCCCCATGACGCTCGCTGGTATCGAAGCCGCCACCCGCGAGTTGAGCAAGTAAGCCTTGTCTGGATCCATGAAGGTCCTTTTGCTTGGAGCGACGGGGACGATTGGGCGGGCGACGGTTGGGGCGTTGCAGGCGGCGGGGCATATGGTCTGCTGCCTTGTGCGGCCTGGGACGCCTGAGGAGGGACTATCCGGCGTCGAGCTGGTCCGGGGCGAGGCGACCAACCCAGAGACCTTTCGCGCGCTGATCCGACCTGGGCGGTTTGAGGCGATTGTGTCCTGTCTGGCCTCGCGGACCGGCGCGCCAGAGGATGCGCGGGCGATTGACAGGGATGCCCATCTCAGCGTTCTGGCGGCGGCGGAGGCGGCTGGGGTGGCGCGGTTCATCCAGCTCTCGGCGATTTGTGTGCAGAAACCCGAGCTTACGTTTCAGTTCGCCAAGCTG
>JBCDAS010000091.1:0-13340 GCA_039185235.1 Pseudomonadota bacterium | reverse complement strand
TGCGCGCGTATTGGTGCGCTGTCGGCGGCTCCGAACACAGAGTTTCAATCTGCGAGTTTGGGCGCGGGTTGAAACGTCCGACCTGCCGGTAACGAGCCCCACAACTCTGACCACCGGCGGGTCGGACACCCTTTGTCCTCTTAATGGTTGGATCTGCTAAGGGCGCGCCCGATCTTTGCCCACTTCATTATGACAATGAAGCGCGGGGACGTGAACCACGCTTCAGAGTTATAGAGCCTCTAAGACCTATCGACGTTGCGGCTACTGTGCTGCTGCAACCTTGGCAAGCCGAACCAACGAGATGAACTCACTGCGATATCCATAGGGGTCCGAACCTTTGCTGCGTGTGGCCAGGGCGATCACATCGTCGTAAGTGAAGCTGCCCGTATGACGCCCACCACGCAGTAGTTGACCGAAAGCGGCGACCGCTGCCGCGAACTCCGCCTCTGGATCCGGAGCTTCATCCGCACGGGTGATCGGCCGTGAGATCAATTCACTCGCATCGGCCTCTGGCTGCTTATAACGGACTTTGAGGAAGGCATACTCCTCGCTCTGACCCTCAGGCACGAGCGTTGTTTGATAGCGCAATCCATCGATGGCCCCTGGGGTGCCAACCGGCGTAATCTCGTAGAGGGCGGTGACACGGTGGCCCGAGCCGATCTCGCCTGCATCAACCTTGTCATTGTTGAAGTCCTCGCGGTTGAGGAGCCTGGTCTCATAGCCGATCAAGCGATACTCGGCGACGGTAGCTGGGTTGAACTCGATCTGGAGCTTCACGTCTTTGGCAATCGGGAAAAGGGTGGAGCTCGCCTCCTCTACCAGAATTTTGCGGGCCTCGTTGAGCGTGTCGATATAGGCGGCCTGACCATTGCCGTTCTGGGCCAGGGCCTGCATCAGCTGATCATTGTAGTTTCCCCGCCCAAAGCCAAGGATTGAAAGGTAGACACCCGTCTGGCGCTTCCTCTCGACAAAGCCTTTCAACTCATCGATGTCCGTGATCCCAACGTTGAAATCCCCATCGGTCGCGAGGATCACCCGGTTCACACCATCAGGGTCAAAATTCGCCTCGGCCATTTGGTAGGCTTGCCGGATTCCTTCACCTCCGGCGGTCGACCCACCGGCAGACAGCTGGTCGAGAGCCGCCAGTATCTTCGCCTTGTCCCGCGCCTGTGTCGGCTCTAGGACTGTTCCTGCGCTGCCCGCATAGACCACGATCGAAACCGTGTCCTCCGGATCGAGCGTCTCCACCAGCATCCGGAACGAGGTCTTCAGAAGTGGCAGCTTGTTCGGTTGGTTCATCGAGCCGGACGTGTCCAGTAAGAACACCAAGTTCGACCGTGGCTTCTCTTCCGGCGTCACCTCATAGCCTTTGATGCCAACTCGGATCAGCTGCGTCGCTTCATTCCAGGGGGTCGGCATGATCGAGACATGGGTTGCGAAAGGGACCCTGCGATCTTCAGGACCTTGATACGCGTAAGAGAAGTAGTTGATCAGCTCCTCAACCCTGACCGCATCCTTCTGCGGGAGCACACCACTTTGTAGAGCACTGCGGGTAAAACTGTAGGAGGCCGTGTCCACATCGACCGAAAAGGTGGATACAGGCTCCTCAAGCGTGACCTTAATCTGGTTTGGATCGATCTCGGCAAACCGGTCGCGCCCCTGCTCCTCTATCGCTCTGTGAGGGACGAGATCCTGCAGAGAGGGGCGCGGCGCAGTGTCGCCTACGACATCCAAAGAGAAGCGGAGCTCGGGTATCTTGCGTGGGCTTTCGCTTGCGATCACCGGTTCAGCGGGGATTGGCGCTGTGTTTGGTTGTGCCGTTAGGGTCTCTGGTCGAGCAAGAGCGAGCCCTTGCTCAGTTGTGGCTGGTCTTGACCGAAGAGTTGTCGATTCAAACACGGGTGAATCTTGAAGGGTGGCTGTCACCGCGATCGCGAGCACGGCCACCGAGGCGCCGGCCATCATCCATCTGCGAGTTAGGGGGAGTGTCATTGTCGTTATCCAGTTCCAAAGGAATTTCAGGCGGGAATGCCTGATCTTTGGACGCGGCTCGGCCATGGTTTCTTGGGCGCTCGCGGAATTTTCTGCGGTATCGAAAGCCGCCATGGCAGCGGCAAGATCAACCTTCCGGCGCGCTGGATTTGCCGATGGTGGCGGTGCTGCTGAGAGCGTTTCTTTGATCTCATCGCGCTCGGTCATGCCAGCGATCCTTCTTCCTTGGCCAGACGCCTGAGTTCTTTGCGGATTTCTGAGAGCCGCCAGGAAACTGTGCCGGGGCTCAGGTCCAAGACCTGTGCTGCGTCACCATGGCTGAGGCCCTCGTCCAGAACGAGGACGGCGGTCTCGCGAAGCTCTGGTTTCAATGTGGCGATCGCTGCCCTAAGCCAATCTGCAGATCGCGCGCGGTCATCGTCTTCGGCCCTGCGCAGTCCATCCAATTCAGCAAATCTGGCTACTGCCCGCGCCCGACTTTGGTTGCGGCGCATCCGGTCACGCGCAGCGTTTAAGACAACCTGATACAACCAGGTCCGAAACCGCGCCTCGCCGCGAAAGAGCTGAATTTTCTGCCCAAGCGCGATGCAGACATCCTGGGCCAGGTCCTCGCTGTCCGGTGGCCCGCCCAGAAAACGCCAGGCGAGTCTGTGGATGAGATCATAGTTCCGACCAACGAGTCGCTCAAACGCGTCCCGATCTCCACTCGCAGCGCAAAGCGCCAGCCTTTGGTCATCCGTTTCGTCCAACATTCTCATCTTTAGACGCAGCCAGAGGCCGTTTCCTTGGCAAATGCCATATTTTTTTCGCAATAAGCGTTCATTTGAAGCAAACTGGAAGCGTATGGGTGGGCTGCTCAGCTACAATCGCTTTGGACCGGGTTTGTGTGATTTTATCAGGATCAAACCAAAGAACACGAGGCATGTGCTGCGACTGAGACTAAAACAATTCGCCGAGGGGAATGTTGAAGGCGTTGGCTACTGCGGGTCGCTTCTATGAGTGTGGAAGGGCCCGCATCTGACCGCGTTACCACCTCGGTTAGTGTTGCCAGCACTCCGGCTGGGATCAGGGCGGCGCATGCTTGGCTGGAAGGTCTGCGCCGGACATGCGCGGCCAGTGAGGCCGTTTGGGATGCCATTACGCTTTGCCTGGAAGAAAGTCTGATGAATGTCGTGAATCATGGCAATCGAGAGGGTCACGGTCTGGAGATCGATCTGACTTTCAGGAAAGAAGGCGAGAGATTTTGGATAGAGATTATCGACTCTGGAGCTGCCTTTAACCCCCTAATTGCCGAGCCGAGAGAGGCCGAGACGCTGGACGCCGTTGTCCCTGGTGGGCAAGGCATCAAGCTGATCCGAAGCTTTACGACCAGTTGCGCCTACTCACGGGTTGGCAATCGCAATCACCTTTCGCTGGGCTTTACAGCAGGGGCGAGGTAACGAGACCCGAGAAATGGCGGATCTGGTGGCCGGAGAGTGCCAGAAACACCATCAATTGTGATTTGGAGTGGTGCCCGTTCTTGCCCGTCGTGGCGACAGGGATTATAGATCGAGTGTCACAAAACGGTCTTGCGTGGCCAGCCCGTGGACCATCTGCCGATCCCAAACAGGAGAAGCCTTTTGAGCGACGACGACAGCACGGACGAGCCCGAAAGCGGCGCACTCCCCCCAGAGCGCCCACCCTATGAAGGCCCGACCATCGCGGTCGAGGAGGAGATGAAGCGCTCCTATCTCGACTATGCGATGAGCGTGATCGTCGCCCGCGCTATCCCGGATCTGCGCGATGGCTTGAAACCGGTCCACCGGCGCATCCTCTATGCGATGAGCGAGACTGGGAATACCTTTGACAAGGCCTATCGCAAATCGGCCCGCCCTGTTGGCGATGTCATGGGTAAGTATCACCCCCATGGCGACAGCGCGATCTATGATGCTTTGGTGCGGATGGCGCAGCCGTGGTCGATGTCGTTGCCGCTGCTCGACGGGCAGGGGAACTTTGGCTCGATGGACGGGGATAACCCGGCAGCAATGCGCTATACCGAAGTGCGGATGGCGAAACCGGCTGACTATCTGCTGGAGGATATCGATCGTGATACGGTCGATTTTCAAGACAATTATGACGGTAAGGATCGGGAGCCCACGGTGCTGCCCGCCCGATTCCCAAATCTGTTGGTCAATGGCGGGGCCGGGATCGCCGTCGGCATGGCGACCAATATCCCGCCCCACAACCTGGGCGAAGTCGTCGATGCTACTCTCGCGCTGATCGAGAACCCTGAGATGACGCTTTCGGAGGTAATGGAGTTCATCCCGGCCCCGGATTTCCCCACCGGTGGCCTTATCCTTGGCCAATCGGGCGCCCGCAAAGCCTATGCGACCGGGCGAGGCTCGGTGATCGTGCGCTCCAAGACCCGGGTCGAGGAGATCCGCAAGGACCGCTTCGCGATTGTCGTCGACGAGATCCCCTATCAGGTGAACAAGGCGACGATGATCGAAAAGATCGCCGAACAAGTGCGTGAGAAGAAGATCGACGGCATCGCCCATGTCCAGGATGAGTCTGATCGCTTTGGAGTGCGCGTGGTGATCGAGCTCAAGCGGGATGCGACCCCGGATGTGGTTCTGAACCAGCTTTATCGAGCAACGCAGCTTCAGACCTCGTTTGGCTGCAATATGCTTGCGCTCAACCATGGGCGGCCTGAGCAGTTAGATCTGATCTCGATCCTCCGCGCCTTCATCGATTTCCGCGAGGAAGTTGTCGCCCGCCGCACAGCACATCTGTTGATGAAGGCGCGCGAGCGTGCGCATGTTTTGTGCGGTCTTGCTGTGGCTGTCGCGAACGTCGATGAGGTCGTGCAAACAATCCGTTCTTCACCCGATCCGGCAACAGCACGCGAGCGTCTCAGAGACCGCCGCTGGCCTGCCGAGCAGATCGCCGAATACATCCAGTTGATTGATGATCCGAGCCATCGGATGAACGAGGATGGGACTTATTATCTATCGGATGTCCAAACCCGGGCAATCCTGGATCTCCGCCTCCAGCGCCTGACCGCTATGGGCGTCAAAGAGGTTGGCGACGAGTTGCAGGATCTTGCGGGCAAGATCACCGATTATCTCGAGATCTTGCGCTCACGCGACCGGATCCTTGGCATCGTCGCGGAGGAACTGCGCGAGGTCAAAGAGCTTTTCGCTGTTCCGCGCCGCTCGGAGATTGTCGATTATGAGGGCGATCTCGACGATGAAGACCTGATCGAGCGCGAAGATATGGTCGTCACGGTCACCCATCAAGGCTATATAAAGCGGACGCCTTTGACCGATTTCCGCGAGCAAAAAAGGGGCGGCAAAGGCTTGCAGGGCATGTCGACCAAGGACGAAGACTTCGTCACCCAGCTCTTTGTCGCGAACACCCATACGCAGCTCTTGTTCTTCACGACGGACGGGATTGTCTACAAGCTGAAGACGTGGCGGCTCCCGCTCGGTGGCCGCAACGCGAAAGGTCGCTTCTTGCGCCAAGTGCTCGAGTCGATCCGTGAGGAGGCGAGCGTTGCCGCGATCATGCCCGTGGACGTGCCTGAGGAGGAATGGGATAAGCTCCAGATCGTCTTTGCGACCTCAGATGGTGACGTTCGGCGCAATGCGCTCAGCGATTTCACCAATGTGATGCGCAACGGCAAAATCGCGATGAAGCTGCCAGAGGGTGTGAGTCTCGTGAATGCGCGGATCTGTGACGAAGCGGATGATTTCCTCCTGGTCACAGCACAGGGCAAGGCGATCCGCTTCCCAACAACCGATGTTCGAGTTTTCAAAGGGCGCGATTCAACCGGTGTGCGCGGGATCAAACTGGCCGATGGCGACCGGGTTGTCTCGATGGCCGTGATCCGGCATTTCGTGGCGAGCCCTGAGGAACGCGCCGCCTATCTCAAGATGCGCCGCGCGGTTGTGGGCGCGGTAGAGGAGGAAGAGGCTGAAGATGAAGAAGCCGTTGCCGATATTGGCCTGAGCCAAGAGCGGTATTCCGAGATGTCAGCGGCGGAGGATTTGATTCTAACGATCACCACGGGTGGTGCAGGCAAGCTCAGCTCCAGCCATGACTACCCGGTTCGTGGTCGCGGGGGCCAAGGGGTCCAGGCAATTGACAAAGCCCTCAGGGGTGGACCTCTCGTTGCGTCTTTCCCTGTGGAGATCGACGATCAGATCATGCTGGCGACAAACACAGGCCAGTCGATAAGATGCCCTGTAGGCGGGATTTCGTTCCGCTCGCGCAATGCTGGAGGTGTTCGTGTCTTCAACACGGCAGAGGGAGAAGAAGTCGTCTCTGTCGCGTGGATCGCCGAGCAGGGCGACGACGAGGCTTGATGCATCCAAGACGGTGAATGGGAATCAGGAGGATGTCTGACGCAATCTCCGCATCAGAGCCAGACTGGGATCGGGAAAAGCTTCAGTCCTTCTGGCAACCTTCAAAGCGCCTGCTGCGCTCGATCCGAAGATATCAGGCGGCAGGTGGGCGTGGGTTGGTTGGCCGTCTGGCGAAGAGATACTGGGTCCTGCAGCACCGCTTCTGGTCGGTCGTTACCGGCGCAGAAGTGCCAATCAACACGCGGATCGGTGGCGGCTTCATGATGCCTCACCCCAACGGGATCGTTATTCATCCGGGTTCAGAGATCGGCCCAAACTGTTTGTTCTTTCAGCAGGTGACCCTGGCCGGTGGGCCAACCATTGGCGGTCATGTCGATATCGGAGCGGGCGCCAAGATCCTTGGCAAAGTGCGAATAGGCGATCATGCAAGGATTGGCGCCAATGCGGTCGTCACGCGTGACATTCCATCAGGCGCAACTGCGGTTGGTGTTCCAGCGCGCGTTCTTGAAGCAAGCAATGGCGACCAGCTGCCGCAAGCCTAGAGGTCTTCGCAAGCGTCCCTGGGCCCTGACGGGCCTATGGCGGGCAAAGCCCGCCACCCATGCAAGCATGGGCAGGGACGCCCAGCGCCTAGCCCTGAGTTACGTGAGAGCAGTCCGACCGGGGCCAACGCGCCCGGGAGGGCGCCAAACATAGCTGTATGCGCGGGCTTGCCCGCGCATTCCGTTTGGTTCGATCATGCTGGGGTCAGATCGGTCGTCGCTGGTCTAGAATGGAGTGGCGTCCTGAAATTCCGCGCTGATACCCGCTTGTGACGTGGCCAAGTTGGTTCATCCAGTCGTCGATCGGCTGACGGGCTGCCATGTCATCTGGCAACAGAACCTCATCATAGCCGCATTGGAGCAGATAAGTGAACTGATCGGAGATCACTGATCCGGACGCGCGAAGGCGCCCCAGGAAACCATCCGCTCGCAGTTTGCGCCCGATTGAGAAGCCGCGTCCATCGGCGAAGCCAGGAAAATCAACCGAGATCATCGCAAGTCGACCCAAATGTGGTCGCAAGTCCCTGGGGTCGAGCGTGTTCGGAACTTCCACGCCCAATTCGAGCCCGGTTTTCAGGGCTGCGTCTAAGTTTGCGTGAGGCACCAGAGCACGTCCTGCCTCGGGAAGTCTGTCCGAAGCCTTGAGCCAAAGATCATCAATCGCTCCCGTGGGATCAAGCAGCAGCATAAAGCGCCTCCTTGAATGGCGCCATGCCGACCCGGCGATAGGCTTGCAAAAAGCTCTCGCGTGGATGGGAGCGCAGCGCGAGATACGTGTCCACGACGGTCTCTACAACCCTGGGCACGTCATCATAGCTAAATCCTGGCCCGGTTCGGTCACCTAAAGCTGCCGTTTCTGTCGCATCGCCACCCAAGGTGATCTGGTAGCTCTCCACCCCTGCTTTATCGAGACCGAGGATCCCTATATGGCCCACATGATGATGGCCGCAGGCATTGATACAGCCTGAGATCTTAATCTGCAGTGGCCCGATCTCGGCTTGGCGCTCGGTGTCGGCAAAGCGCTCGGCGATTTGTTGAGCCACTGGGATCGACCGGGCTGTCGCCAGCCCACAATAGTCAAGACCGGGGCAAGCGATGATGTCAGTTACAAGTCCTTTGTTTGGCGCATCCAGTCCGATCGCAGCCAGACCTCGGTAAACGCGGTAAAGATCGTCGAACGCGATATGGGGCAATACGATGTTCTGCTCGTGGGTGACCCGCATCTCGTCCTGACTATACTTCTCCGCCAAGTCCGCCATGGCGCGCATCTGCTCGGCAGTGGCGTCCCCGGGAGCTCCACCGATGGGCTTGAGCGTGATCGTCGCGGCGACATATCCGGGCACCTTGTGCGGGAAGGTGTTCCTGTCGAGCCATTTCGAGAAGTCTGGATCCAATGCGCGCATTTGGTCGATAAGCTTGCTCTCTGCCGCGCGCACAGGCAGGGCGGGCGGCGCGAAATAGGCGCGGATCCGAGCGACTTCTCCTTCTGGGGCTGCGATGGCGGCTCGGTCCAGCGAGGCAAACTCCGCCTCCACTTGCTCTCGATAGGCATCGATGCCCATCTCATGGACCAGGATCTTGATACGGGCTTTGTATTTGTTGTCCCTTCGACCGTGGAGATTGTAGACCCGCAGCGCAGCCTCGAGATAAGGCAAGAGATCTTCCCGCGGTAGAAACTCTCGCAGTTCCTTCGCGATCATCGGGGTCCGGCCCATGCCGCCGCCGACCAAGACGCGGTATCCGACCTCGCCGTTGCGCTTCGTGATCTGGATCCCGATATCGTGGAGCTTCAGCGCGGTGCGGTCATTTGGCGATCCGGTCACAGCGATTTTGAACTTTCGGCCCAGAAATGTGAATTCGGGATGCAGGCTCGACCATTGGCGGATCAGTTCAGCGGTCAGGCGAGGATCTTCGATTTCATCAACGGCAACAGCCGAATAGGGATCAGATGTCGTGTTGCGGATGCAGTTCCCAGAGGTTTGGATCGCATGCATCTCCACCTCAGCCAGGGTGTCGATAATGTCCGGAACGTCTTTTAGTTTCGGCCAGTTAAACTGAATGTTCTGGCGGGTGGTAAAGTGGCCATAGCCCCGGTCCCACTTCTCGGCAATCAGAGCGAGTTGGCGCATCTGCCTTGCGCTCAGTGTGCCGTAAGGGATCGCGACCCGCAGCATATAGGCATGCAGTTGCAAATAGAGCCCATTCATCAGGCGCAGGGGTTTGAACTCGGCTTCTGTCAGATGCCCTGCAAGACGTCTGCGAACCTGGTCACGGAACTCAGCGGCGCGCTCAGCTACAAACTTCTGGTCGAACTCGTCATAGCGGTACATCGGCGTCTCCCTCAGGCCGCTTTGCCATACCGGAAGGTCGGCGCACCTGCGGCACGGATTTGTTCCCGACGCAGGATCGGCACGGGCAAGCCGTCTTCGAGACTGACTGCAATGAGATAGGGCTCGACCACTTCATTGGCTTTGACATGGCGTTGGCCCAGAGCTTCGAACTCTTCGGCTTGCTCAGCGGTCAGAGCGACCATCGCCTGCGATGCTTCTGGCAACCAACCTTCCGGTCCCAAGAATACGGCTGTGCCTTCGATCAAATCATTCGCGGTGATTATTGCTGGTGTGAACGGCTTTGCCATTGGGTGCCTCCCGTGTTCTCAGATCTTCTGGGGGAGATTTATGAGCTTTCATTGTGAAAATCAATTTACTACATAAAAAAATACATAAAAAAACATACTACAAAAATATTGCGTTAAAAAGGTTTTTGCGGTTGCCGCCCTTAGGCTTATCACGCTATGGCCCGGCCATGAGCGCGTGTGTCTATTTAAGGGCTTTGCCAGATCCGCCTGGTCGTCCAGGGGGCCTGCCTTTGGCGGGTGGCGCATTGCGGTTCTCCGAAGTTGCGGTCCATCGGCGCGGTGCTCCGGCAGAGGTTCTGCCCGCAGATGCCGTAGGAGCGCTTTACGGGGAAGACCGGCTGGCGTGTCTGACGGCTGCTCGGGCGCCGCTTGCCGGGCTGCAGATGGACCGCCCGAATGTGATGGGCGTTGTCAATGTCACGCCTGACAGTTTCTCAGATGGCGGACAACACGACAGGGTAAAGCCCGCTGTTGCTCACGGTTTGGCCCTTGCTGCCCAGGGCGCGGATCTGATTGATATTGGAGGCGAATCGACCCGCCCTGGGGCAGAACCAGTGCCCGTTTCCGCAGAGATTGACCGGGTTATTCCGGTGATCGAAGGGTTGGTTGCGGCGGGCTGTCCGATCCCGATCTCGATTGACACGCGTAAAGCGGCGGTGGCTGACGCTGCTCTGACGATGGGAGCTGTGCTCTTCAACGATGTCTCAGCGCTGACTTATGATCCAGCAAGCATCGCAGTGAAAGCGCCAGCCTACTGCCTGATGCATGCCCAAGGCGATCCGAGGACCATGCAAGAAGATCCTCGTTACCAAGACGTCTTGCTCGATATCTATGATTTTTTGGAAGCTAGGATCTCAGCGGCCGAAGCTGCGGGTATCCCACGCGCGCGGATCGTAATCGACCCGGGGATCGGGTTTGGCAAGACGATGGCACATAATCTGGCTCTGATCCGAGGGTTGAGCCTGTTTCATGATCTGGGCTGCCCAGTCCTATTAGGCGCCTCGCGCAAACGGTTTATCGGAACGCTCTCTGAGGTGTCGGATGCCTCGAAGCGCGGGCCGGGCTCTGTTGCCGCTGCGCTCTGGGGGGCCGGGCAGGGAGCTCAGATCCTGCGCGTCCATGATGTGGCAGAGACCGTTCAAGCGCTTCGCATCTGGCGCGCATTGCAGGAGGGTACATGACCCGAAAACTCTTTGGCACCGATGGGATCCGCGGTCGAGCGAACACCCATCCAATGACCTCGGATATTGCCTTGGCGCTCGGTTGGGCGGCGGGCAGCTACTTCACCCGGGGGGAAGATCGCCACACCGTCGTCATCGGCAAGGACACTCGGCGCTCGGGCTATATGTTGGAGCACGCGCTTTCTTCGGGCTTTCTCTCGGTCGGCATGGATGTGGTGCTTTTGGGCCCCGTGCCGACACCGGCTGTAGGCATGCTCACGCAGTCGGTAAGAGCCGATTTGGGCGTTATGATTTCGGCCAGCCACAACCCATTCGAAGACAATGGGATCAAACTCTTTGGCCCCGATGGCTACAAGCTGTCGGATGAGGTCGAGGCTGAGATTGAACGGCTGATGACGGCCACGCCGAACCTCGCCACGCCTGGGCGCATTGGCCGTGCGACGAAGATGGAGGATGGCCGCGGGCGCTATATCGAGTTTGCCAAGAGCACTTTCCCCCGCAGACGCGGGCTCGCGGGCCTCAAGATCGTGATCGACTGTGCCAATGGAGCGGCCTATCGCACAGCACCAGAAGTCCTTTGGGAGCTGGGAGCGGAGACAATTCCGCTGGGCGACCGCCCGGATGGAGAGAACATCAATGTTGCCCGTGGTTCGACCGATCCAGCTGCTGCACAGGCTGCCGTTTTGGCAAACCAGGCGGATCTTGGCATTGCCTTGGATGGCGATGCCGATCGGGTGCATCTGATCGACGAGAAAGGCCGCCTCATCGATGGCGACCAGATCATGGCGCTCATCGCGACGCGATGGGCGAAGCAAGGTCGACTGGTGGGCGATACGCTGGTGGCAACAGTGATGTCCAATCTTGGCCTCGAACGTCGGTTGACGGCAGAGGGCCTAACGCTCGCAAGGACCAAAGTCGGTGATCGCTATGTGGTTGAGGCCATGCGCGCAGGCGGTTTTGTCCTTGGTGGCGAGCAATCGGGCCATATCGTTCTGGGCGAGCATGTGACGACCGGTGATGGACTGTTGGCGGCCCTGCAAGTGTTGGAGGCCTTGGTCTCGACGGGCCAACCGGCCTCGACGCTTTGCGCGATGTTTGATCCTTATCCGCAGCTCCTGAAAAACGTGCGCTTTAATGGGGCCTCTCGCCCGCTCGACGATGCCGAGGTTCAGGCGGTGATCAAAGCAGGCGAGGCGCGCTTGAAAACCTCGGGCCGCCTCGTGATCCGACCCTCCGGCACGGAACCCTTGATCCGCGTGATGGGCGAGGCCGAGGATCCCGCATTGCTGGCGGATGTGGTCGATGAAATCTGCCTCGCGGTCGAGAAGGTCGCGACTTAGCCTTTCGCATGCCCGCCGCGACGCAGGCCAAGGAGGTTCTGGCTGATCGCGAGGCCCAAGAAAATCAGGATCAGCGCGTAACCCAAAGTCGCCGAGGGTTTCTCGGCCAGGACAATGATCCCGAAGATCACAGCCCAGACGGGGACCTGATAGTTCACGAGGCTGAAGAACCCAGGCCCTGCCGAGGCGATCACACTCAAGAGCATCACAGTGGCGAGCCCGGTGGGGATCAGCCCCAGATAAAGCATCGCCAGTGCCCCCTCGGTCGATGGCAGGGTTGGCAGGCCCTCAGTCGCCAAGGCGATTGGCGTCATGAGCGCGGTCGCGACAATCAGGGAGGCTGTGCCAAAACGCACCAGACCAAGTTGCGGCGCCAATTTGGCGATGATCGAGCCCGACGCATACCCAAGGGCGACGCCGAGGCAGGCGAGCTGGGCGAGCGTCGTGACCGTATCGCCGCCGAGTGAGGTGAAACTGTCCGGCCCCATCAGGACAACAATCCCTAGGAAACCCAGCAAAAAGCCAATCACCTTGCGCCAGCTCATATTCTCGCCGGGTACAAAGAAGTAAGCCATCGGCAGAATGAAGAGTGGCACGCTTGCCACGACCACTCCAGCGAACGAGCTGTCGACATGGCGTTGAGCCCAGCTCAGCAATGTGAAGGGTATAGCATACGCGGTGATGGCCTCTCCAAACGCGAAGAGCCAGAACCGGCGCTCCTCCGAAGTGCGGAATCCGGGCAGCGTTTCGCCACGCCAAGCGAGGATAGCAACCAAGGCAAGAGTGCCGATCGCGAGCCGCGCTGCAGATAGGGTAAAGGTCTCAAAGTCATGGGTTGCGACGGTGGTTGCCATGAAAGCACAGCCCCAGATGAGGCCGAGAGACGAGAGCAAAAACCAGTCGCGCGGGGTGGCTTTCATTGACGGATCCATTTTGGAGGGCTCGCGCTTCCTGCCATGAAAGGCGCGCCAGCGCAACGGAACGGACCTGTGTGATGTGCTTTGGAAAATTGGTTTCCCATCGGCCCCGAGCAGCGACATCTTTTCTGCCAGAAGCGACAGATTGAGGTTGACCCGCGCAAGTCGCCTCCGTACCTGGGCCGTGGGTCAGTCGCCGGGTTATGGGCGAGCGGCGGCCGGCTCAGCGATCTCGCCCTGACGATGGAGCGCGTCGATGACGTTCCCTGAAAAGCCACAGGTGCGGCCTGTGCAGCCTTCTTTTTCCTCTGGGCCCTGCCCGAAACATCCGAAATGGTCGATCGAACGGATTGCCGCAAAGGCGTGGCTTGGCCGTTCGCACCG
>JBCDAS010000090.1:0-13361 GCA_039185235.1 Pseudomonadota bacterium | reverse complement strand
TGTGCTCTTGATCGGGCTGATCGGCTATCCGTTCTTTCGTCGGGTCATCGGGTTCGACCACGCGACCGCCTATTACGCGGCGATGCCCGGCGGGTTCCAGGACATGGTGCTCTTTGGTCAGGAGGCAGGCGGCGATGTGCGTGCGCTCTCGCTGATCCACGCGACGCGGGTGATGATGATCGTGGTCGCCGCGCCGATCCTGCTGACCCAGGTTTGGGGCGTCAGCCTCGACAACCCACCCGGCGCACCGGTCACAAGCATCCCGTTGAGTGAGCTCCTGCTGATGACAGCAGCCGCGCTGATCGGCTGGAAGGGGGGTGAAGCGTTGGGTCTCTTCGGTGCCGCGATCCTTGGCCCTCTGATCGTCACGGCTGTGTTAAGCCTCTCAGATATCATCCATTTTCGCCCACCTGCCGAGGCGATCCTGGCAGCCCAATTCTTCATCGGCACCGGGATTGGCGTGAAATATGCAGGGGTCACTTTGGCGGAACTACGTCGCGATGTGTTTGCAGGAGTGGCCTATGTCATCCTGATCTCGGGGCTCGCCTTTGCCTTTGCAAGCCTGGTTGCAACACTGGGGTTTGCAGGCTCGCTCGAAGCCTTCCTGGCCTTTGCGCCGGGCGGTCAGGCCGAGATGGCGGTTCTCGCGATCATCGCCGGCGCCGATCTCGCCTTCATCGTCACCCATCACTTGATCCGGATCATCATCGTGATCCTTGGCGCGCCGATTGCCGCGCGTTTGGCGAGGTGATAAGCTTCAGGTTGTGCATTTACGAGTAGCCATAGATTTCACCACCACTCCATTCGATGGGTCACACCCATGCTCCCAGACGGTTCAAACTCGGACCAGGCCGCACCAGTGATCGCAAGCGATGCGGGCGATGTCTTCAACCCTGAAAGCGTGCCCAGAGGGGAAGACCTTGAGGCCGCGTTGAGCATTGAAACCTATGGCGCGAACGCTGAATTTCCGTTGGGCTATCAATCCATCCGCCTGCCCGATGGGGCGGAGATCGCCTTGGCGCCCGGAACTCTGCGTCTGGACGATCCGCTGGATGTGATCCGCCAGACCCTCTCCCAGGGCGTCACTGGGCTTTGTCAGGGGACGCGGGTCAAGACCCCAAAAGGCGAGATCCCGGTCGAGAGCCTGAGCGAGGGTGACTTGGTCGAGACCAAGTACCATGGCCCATGCCGGATCCGTTGGATCGCTCGCCAAACCTTCTGTGGCAGAGGCATCCTCGCCCCGATCGAAATTGCACCCGAGACGCTGGGCCCTCATGGCGCGCTTCGGTTGATGCCAGAGCAGCGGGTCTTGATCACCGATTGGCGGGCGGATCTTTTGTTCGGTGAGCCAGAAGTGCTGGTCCCGGCGCGTTATCTTCTGAACGGAACCACGATTAGGACAGCGGAGAGCGCGGAGATGGCAGCTTATCAGATCCTACTCGACCGTCATGATCTGATCTTTGCCAACGGGATCGCGACCGAAAGCTTTCTTCCCTCAGCGCACAGCTTGATGGTGATGAGCGATCCGGCGCGCTCGGAACTGTTAGACCGGCACCCCGATCTGCGGAAAGGACCGGATGAGTTCGGCCCTGCCATCCGTCCCAGCTTGCAACACTGGGAAGTTAAGTATCTGATGGGTTGAGACAAACCGAAGTCGCATCGCGCAGGATTGATCCACCAACAGACGAACCAAACGGAATGCGGCTTGCGCCGCATACACCTAAATTTGGCGCCCTTGCGGGCGCGTTGGCCCCAGTCGGACTTCCCACGCATGCCTCTTAGCTGAGCGCCGGGCGGCCCGCTTCGCATTTATGCGAAGCTGGCGGGCTTTGCCCGCCGAAGGCCCGTCAGGGCCTCGGGCCGCTTGCGTTATCCTCAGGCTAGGCGGCTCTTAGGCTGTCGCCAGAAAGATCATTGCGCCGATGCCCCAGTAGGACAGCTGGAAATGGGTGCTCTGAGCCCATTCGTGGAAGTACCAGTAAGCGAAGTGGTTCCCAGCAACCAACATGCTGGCCCAGATGCTGGTAAACCCAAGTGCTGCGATGATCGCAATGGATTTTGCCGTCTCAGCATCGGTTACACCAACCACAGCCAAAGCCATCCAGGCGACCCCGATCCAGAGAGCCACGCTCACAACAAATTCAGCGAAAACGATAAACCAGAACAGCGTTCTTTGGATCTTCCGGCTCTGAATCCTGCGATGCTGGATCAGAGCGAAGTCCATCGGAGCCTCATGTTCCATACGTTGGAGTTCCAACACCTGCGAGGTGAAGATCTCATTCATTGACGGGTGAAAGATATTGTCCCGAACGCCGACGGTCAGCCAAGCTGCAAGAAAGGCGGTCAGGCATGTTTGCGCGATCAAGATGGCGACATCCATACTCAAAGACCTCTTTTTTGGGGTTCATGCGGCGCGAGATATCACCGCGAAGCTAACTTAGCCAAAGGATAGCGAGCCGTCTCCTCCAAAAGCGTCGCGAGCCCCTGAATTGCGACATTTGCGATCTCGGCACCAATCTCGGCGGTTGCGGCCGCAGCGTTGCCTGCAACGCCCGCTTGATGGATGTCCTGCGCCATCCAGGCCGCAGCCGGCGCCCCGGTCAGGCGCAGGAGCCGGTTGTCCGCATGAACATCATAGGTGCTTGGCCTGAAATCCTCGGCTTGGTCCATTCGTACGAGATCCGGGCGGAAATGCAGCATCAACGAGGTCTCCGATTGGCCACCATGGATGCCATGGGCGGCCTCCTCCGCCGGGATCACCCCCTCGGGATAGCCGCAATCCCACCAGTTTGCCGCCACAGCCAGCATGGCTTCACGGACACGCAATTCGCGCGCCACGATTTGCATGACTTGCGGCTGGCCGCCATGGGCGTTCAGAAAGACGATCTTCCTGACCCCCGCCCGGGCCACGCTCACGCCGATCTCGGTCCAGAGATCCAGAAGCGTTTTGGTCTCCAGCGTCAGCGTGCCGGGATAGGCGAGATGTTCGGTCGATTTTCCAATCGTCTGGGTCGGCAGCACCAACACATCCGCCGATGATGCCTCCGCCCCTTGCCGGGCGATCTCCTCGGCGATCACCGCATCGGTTGACAGCGGCAGATGCGGGCCATGTTGTTCGATCGCACCGACTGGCAGAAGAGCAACGGTCGCCTCTGCGTCAATCCCCTCGAAATCGGTCGTGGTCAGATCGGCCCAATAGCGCATCAGACCTCCTCCGCGGCGATGACTTCAACCTCGACCAGCAGTTCGGGCCGGGCGAAACCAGAGACGATCATCAAGGTTGACGCTGGCGGGTTATCGAGACCCGAGATGAACCGGTCTCGCGCCGCCATGTACCCGGCGAGATGCTCGCGGCCCGTCACAAAGGCCGAAAAGCGCACGATATGGCGGCGGTCCATCCCGGCCTCACGCAAGATCGCCTCGACATTTGCAAGCGCGACCTCGGTCTGCCGCTCAGCATCGGGGGGGATGCTGCCATCCTTCTTGACCCCCAATTGACCGGAACAGACCACAAGCCGCGCGCCGGGTGCGATCTCGACCCCATGGGCGTATTGTGCAAATGGTGCATAAATCGAGCTTGGAGTGAGGGTATTCATGCACTCACCGCGAAACTGAATATCGGTAGCGCTGACCGGCAGTGAGATCAAAATGCGGGGCCTCCCAAGCGACCATTTTACCTGGGTTCAACAACCCCTCCGGATCGACCTTACGCTTGAAGACCACGTGGTCGGGATTCGAATGCCCGCCGCCGCCTTCCTCGATGGTCGAGACGTGGGGGGAGTAGTTCGGGCAGCCCTCCGCCTCGTGGATCGCCATAATCTCATCGAGCCGCTCAGCCGTGGTAAAGCGCACCAGCGGCAGGCCGGAGAGATACATCTCGCCACCCCCGCGGGTGAACTCGACATGGACCGGAACTTCCTCGCCAAAGATCTCGATCATGCGCATGATCCGTGCGATCGGATCGGGGCCGGGATAGCCCACCTGCAGATAGGTGATCGCCGGATCGACCCTTAGCGCCCTCAGCGTTGTGTGATTCCAACCGAGCGAGAAGATATGCGGCACACCCTTCTTCTCCTCATCGGTGGCGGTATCCGTGCGATAGCATACCTGCCCGCCATGTTTGCCGACGACATGGAGCAGCGGGTCAATGCTCTCGGGCGCGACCATGGCAAAGAGCGTATGATCCTCCGGCCCGAGGAACTTTTGATGGCGCTTGAAATAGGTATGGGGCACCGGGGCCTGAACTGCGCCAAGCTCACGCAACAAGATCCCATCGGCGAGCCCCAGCTCTTGACCGCAGCGCAGAGCCGTGTCGAATTTATCAAAAGAAACAAGCACATCCACCCAATTCGTTGCTTGGGCTAAGGGCAGCTCGATCTCGGTGATGATCCCGGTCGTGCCATAGGCGTGATGCGCCAAAAGCACATCCGGGCCGGTGAGGTCGATCAGCTTTGGCTCGGCCTCCATCGTCGCCACACGAAGGCGCAGGATGTTGCCAAGATCCTTCAACCCGCCCCAATGGATCGAGCCGACCCCAGCCGAGCCGCCCGCGATGAACCCGCCGACGCTTGCGGTCTCGACGGTAGAGGGGAACATGCGCAGCTCCCGCCCTTCTGCCCGCGCGGCCTTCTCAAGCTCCCAGAGCACTACGCCCGGTTCCACCACAGCGCGGCCATTGGCAATCGACTTGATCTGCTTAAGGCCAGAGAGATCAAGCAACACGCCACCCGCAAGGGGCATCGCCTGGCCATAGTTCCCGGTGCCGGAACCGCGCGGAGTAACGGGGATGCGCCGTTTGAAACACTCGGCAAGGATCGTCAGAACCTCCGCCTCGCTCTTTGGCATGACGAGCAGATCGGCGGTCACATCCTCCAACTCGGCCTTCAAGATCGGCGAGTACCAATAGAAGTCGCGCGACTTCATCTGCACCCGGCGCGGGTGCGTCTCGGTCGAGATATCGCCCAGCGCCGAGATTAGGTCTTCAATCGGATAGCGCATCAAGACCCTCCAACCCGTCTAACTCCGCGTAATCTGGCAGGGGTGGATCGATTGGCAAGCCATCGCGGATCAGAATTCGACCCGATTGCGGGCGGGAAATGGCTTCATCCCAGGCCCGCGCCTCCAGCACGATCAAGTCCGCCGGGGCGCCCGGGGTGATCTGGCCTGCCTCTATCCCCATGATCTGAGCCGGGATGCGAGAGATCGCCGCCGGCCAATCGCCAACCGGGTGGTCGAGATGCTGCATCAGCGTGGCAAACCGGTAGATCTCCCAGAGATCGAGATCCCCATAGGCGTTGAACGGATCACGCGTGTTGTCCGAGCCAAAAGCGACTTGAATGCCGGCTGCCCGGATCTCGTGCACCGGGGCGACTGCACGCAGCCGAGGCGTCTTTTCTCCATTTCGGTCAAGCAGATAGCCGTTGCAAAGCGGCAGCGAGACGACACTGATCCCAGTCCCTTGCGCCATCTCGAGAACCCGGTTCAGTGCGTTATTTGTATAGCCTGACAACGCGCAGCAATGGCCGCAGAGCACGGGCCCTTGAAAGCCTGTCTGATGGACTGCCTCAGCAACCAAGGCCAAACCGCGCGACGACGGATCGGTGGTCTCATCCACATGGAAATCAAGGGCAAGGCCATGCTTCTCCGCCACCCGGATAAACCCTTCAAGGCGCTTGGGCAGATCCGGCTGATCCTCGCGGAAGGCCCGGGCAAAGGCGCCCAGTGCCGCGCCCGGAAACGCCTTCAACTCCTGCGCGACGCGCTCCAACAGATCCGGATCATCAGCGTTGTAACTGCCCAAGAGCGGCGCTGGTTGCAAGGCGACCCGCCCGGCCCAGTCCTGAGCGATCTCGCGAAAGAGCGGCAGGATCGACCCGTCTTCTCCCATATCCAAATGGGTGCGGATCGCCACAGTGCCATGCGCATAAGCCGCGCGGAGGGCGAACTCCATGCGCTGGCGGATATCCGCCTCGGTCCAATGCGCCTGATGGTCGTTCCAGGTGGCGTCGATCGCCCCGCTGAACGTGCCATCGGGGTTGGGTGTCCGCGCCCAGATATGGCCTTTGTCGAGATGGGTGTGACAGTCGACCAAACCCGGCAGAACGATCCGGCCGCCGAGGTCCATGCCTGGCTGGCTCTCGGGCGCGGTCAGAGCCGCAATCCTCCCGTTCTCAATCGTCACATCCGCACGAACGAGGCCATCGCCTGCTCTCGGCAAACTGGGATCCGAGATTGGCAGGCGACAATTCGACAGATGCCACCGCCCTGCGCGGGCGGCCTCGCCAAGTGCCGCGAACCTCTCAGCCCTTGTCATAGGGGTTTTCACCTTTGCGGAAGGTCAGCCGGATTGGCACGCCCGAAATATCAAAATCTTCGCGTAACCCATTGACGAGATAACGCTGATAGGCCGCTGGAACCTCATCGGCGCGAGGCGAGAACACCAGAAAGCTCGGTGGCCGGGTCTTGATTTGAGTCATGTAGCGCAGCTTGATCCGCCGCCCGCCCGGTGCCGGTGGGGGATGCCGGGTGATCATGCCAGCGAGCCAGTCGTTGAGCTTGCTGGTCGAAATCCGGGTGTTCCAGATCCGATGTTGCTCTTCAATCGCAGCCTTCAGTCGCGCCACCCCCCGCCCGGTCAGGCCGGAGAGCAGGACAACCGGCGTGCCAGAGAGCTGCGGCAGGAGCGTATTCGCTTGCTCACGAAGCGCCCGCGCCCTTGCATCGCGATCCTCCGCCAGATCCCATTTCGAGACCGCATAAACGACCGCCCTGCCCTCGCGTTCCGCAAGATCTGCAATCCGCAAGTCTTGGGTTTCAAACGCATTTTCCTCATCCATCAGCACCACCACAACCTCGGCAAAGCGGATGGCGCGAGTGGCGTCCGAGGTTGAGAGGCGTTCGAGCTTCTCCTGCACTTTGGCCTTTTTGCGCAGGCCGGCAGTGTCGAAGATCTTGAACCGGCGACCCTCCCATTCCGTCTCCAGACCGATGGCGTCGCGGGTGATCCCAGCCTCGGGGCCGGTCAGCAGCCGATCCTCGCCCAGGATCCGGTTGACCAGAGTCGACTTGCCTGCATTGGGCCGCCCGACCACCGCGATTTGCAGGGGGCGGTTCTCGGCCATCTCATCGGTGTCCATATCCGGATCAAACGCCTCGTCCTGGTCCCGATCGGCGAAACGCTCAGCATGGGGGGCGAGGGCTGCGTAGAGCTCTCCCATCCCCTCGCCATGCTCGGCCGAGACCCCAATGGGCTCGCCGAGACCCAGCGAAAATGCCTCATAGATCCCTGAGTCCGCCGCCCGCCCCTCGGCCTTGTTCGCTGCCAGGATCACCTCGGCCCCTTTGCGGCGGAGAAGCTCGGCAAGCGCTTCATCGGTCGGGGTTACGCCGGCGCGCGCATCGACCATGAAGAGGCAGAGATCGGCCATCTGAACCGCGCGTTCGGTCAGCTTGCGCATCCGGCCCTGGAGGCTCTCATCGGTGACCTCTTCCAGGCCCGCCGTGTCGATCACGGTGAACTCCATATCCCCGATGCGGGCCTGCCCCTCGCGCAAGTCACGGGTCACACCGGGCTGATCATCGACCAATGCGAGGCGCTTCCCAACCAACCGGTTGAAAAGCGTGGACTTCCCAACATTCGGACGCCCGACAATGGCAACGGAGAAGCTCATGCCCGCCTTATGAGCGAGCAACAAGGTTTGAGCAAGATGCGACACGCGCCAGGGCAAGGCGCCGGGTGTCCTCCGGGTCACGCTGGAGGAAAAGAGCGGGAGCGGAGCACGCTCTCGGTCACCGCTGAGCATCCGTTCTTCGTCGCGGGCCGTGGCTTAACCAAGGCGGGAGAGGTCGAGGCCGGAGACACCCTTCGAGACGCCGACCTCGACGCGCTCACCGTTGTATCAGTAGAGACCGACGAGACGCCACAGACGGTTCACAACCTCGAGATCGCTGAGGCGCATACGTATTTTGCGGGGACTTGTAGGGCTGGGCACATAATGCCAATTGGCCGAGAGGGACGGTCCTGCAAACCGCTAACGGGAGTTGCTTTTGCCCGGTTAATCGCCCACGTAGAAACAAGAATACGGTCATAAAGGAGTGGGAACAGCTCAACGGTCAGCCATGCCCTTCGTGTAGCATCCTTCATCACGAAATACCTATCGCAGGTGGCGGACCAGATCATGGCTGCAATGCTGTTCCAACTTCAACGCGTGACGAGCATCAGCAGATACACGAGCAAGACCGTAAGCGTTGGGGCAAGAGGAGGCGGCGTTGAGCCCAAAGCCTGATCTTTGGCAAGTCGTTGACAGGGCGACAGTTCAACCGCTTACTCTCAGCGTGTTTCGTGAGCATAGCGATCATTTGCTAATAGATTACTACAAGGTCGCTCGGCGATTTTTGGTCCGTATGAACTGGTGCGTGAAGATAACTCATGCGTATCTCGGGCTTTTCTTTCCCTCATATGTGGCGGTTTTTTTGGTTGAGTACGAAGATCGGGATGATCAGCCCGATCCATTCACCTGGATTATTGTTGGCGAAGTACCTCCACTCTATGTGACGGTTGATGAATCACCGAACCCAGCATGCGCGCTTGATTCTTACCTAGGTGCTCTGAGCGCTTGGTCTGATGCGTTCACCGCGGGTGAGCCTATGTCCGATGTGTGCCCGATCTACGCGAGCCACGGTGAGACCCTTTTGGAAGTCAACCAATCTACCGCGGATATGGTTGGACGACGATACCGACTCCTGGACAAGTATCTGTCTGAGAACTGGTCCCACTTACTTTCTGACGAGACCAGTGGCTAAGCAGCCAGTACGCGCCTAGGCGAGTTTTGTTAGCCACCAGCGCTGTGGCTCAAGGGTCACACGGCGCCTTGGGTTCCGCGGGTCACGCTTGAGGAAGAGGGTGGGGAGCGGAGCACGCTCTCGGTCACCGCTGAGCATCCGTTCTTTGTCGTGGGCAAAGGCTGGACAGAGGCGGGGTAGGTTTTGGTCGGCTGGGATACTCTCTGCAAAATCCGCTGAGCTCAGCTGATGTTTGGTTTTTTCGAGGCCGCTCCACCCGCAATTGAGCCGTGGGTTCGAAGCGGCGTGGCTCAGCCTCGGGGGCGTTGGTGCAAGGCGGCGATCCGGGTGAAGCGGCGAAACTCGGCGTTCTCCCCCCAAGGATCAATGATTTTCTGCACGGCGGAGACGAAGTCGCGTTTGATCTCGACCAGGCGCTCTTTGACTTGCCGGTTGTCAGCCGCCTCGGCGTAGTTGAGGCTGGTCACGGCATCATAGCCCTCGATCAAGGCATCCAGCAGCGGGTCGCGGAAACCTTGGAAGGCGGGCGGTTTGTCACTGCCATAGGCCTCCACTTCGAGGTTTGGAAAGTGCCATCGACCGCGATCGGCCAGCGAGGAGAGGCGGCTGCGAATCTCTTGGCGGCGTTCATAGAAGTTGGGGGTTTGTGCGGGGTCGAACTCGGCCAGATGGATGGCATCGGCCAGGCAATCGCTCGCCTCTCCCGCCCAGCCGCGGATCTGAGCAATATAGGCGCGGCGCCAGGAGGCGATCTCCACATCGCTGGTGAGCTTTTGCGTGCGTTGGGCGCGTAGGGCAAAGAGCACGCTGATCAGCGCCGCCCCAAGCGACACCAGAACCGACAGAGCGCCAATTAGGGTATCGGTCAGCTCCATCCTCTGCCCCCTACCGGAACGCGATCAGATCGCCCTCATCGGTCAGAACATAGACCACGCCCCCCGCCGAGATCGGCCCGGTGCTGGAGCCATTGGGGAATTCCAAAGTAATGCCGCCCTCACCGCTGACTGGGTCGAAGGACCAGAGATTTCCAAGCGAGTCGGTCAAGAGCACCTTGCCGCCCACCACGATGGGACCGGAATAGGTGATCGGATCCTCGAGATCCTCTTCATCTTCGAAAGCGGGCAGCGGCGTGATCCAGAGGGTTGCGCCATCGCGCAGGTTGATCCGGTGTAACTCGGCCAGATCGCTCATCATGAAGAGCGTGTCTTCCACCGGCCAGAGCGGCTTGGTGGCCCCCAGTGTCCGGGTCCAGACGCGGCCCCCGGTCCGGCCATCGATTGCCGCCATCCGGCCACTTTGGTTGGCACCGATCACAAATGGCCCAGCGACGACCGGATCTCCGGTGATGTCGGTGATCGAGGAGCGCGCGAGACCGCGCCGCCCGCCAGTCAGAACTGCGGTCCAGACCGTGCGGCCCGTGCCCATATCCAGGGCCACCATTTCTCCCGAGGAGTATGGTAGGATCGCCAGACCGCCCGCCATCGCCACGGTTGAGCCTCCCAGGATGCCCGCATCCGCGCTCACCCCTTGGTCGCGCCAGAGCAGCTCACCCGTGGTCGCACGCATGGCATAGGCTTGGTCGTCGCGGGCGACCGCGATCACGATGCCGTTGGAGACACTGGGTGCGGCGCGGAACGGGGCGGAGAATTTCTGTTGCCAAAGGATCTCGCCAGACGCGATCGAGAGGGCGGTAATCTGGCCAAATCCGGTGGCGACAAAAACCGTTTGGCCTTCGGCCGCGAGACCGCCGCCAAAACCCTCCTCGCCATCTTCCTCTTCGGGGACCAGATCGACCTCCCATCGACGCGAGCCGGATGCGGCATCAAACGCGCGGACCCGGGAAGCCGCATCAAGGGTGATGACCGCACCACCCGCCACGATTGGCGGCGAGGTGATCCAGCTCTCATCGCTGTTGCCCTGGCCTGCATCGACACGCCAAGCGATCGCAAGGCTGGGTGGCCCCGCGATATGGCCGCTATTGTGGCTTGGAGCGCCGCTCGTCTGGGTCCACTCGATCAGCGGCACGGGCGGGCTGAGGGGCCGTGCGTTGCCGACTGCGATGTCCCGCTCGGTCTGACGGATCTTGATCCGCTCCCCTTCCAGGACTTCTTCGTCATCGAAGAACCCGCAACCCGAGGCGAGCAGCGCCGCGGCAAACCCAATCACACGCAGGGGGGGACAGAAGATCATGTCGGCTCCGCTTATTCAGTCAAGGCGCCGCCCGAGGCGCGCAAAAGCTGTTGGGCCCTGCCCTGCAGGTTCCCGGTTCGCTCGGGGTCGGTGATGATGGCGCGCAGGTCCGCATGGGCATCATTCACCTGCCCATCATTGAGCAAAAGCACGGCCCGCAATTCGAGCGCCAAGAGGCGGTAGGGCCGCTCTGGCTCGGTCAGAGGATCAACCAGAGGTAAGAGATCGCTTGGCGGCTCTTGCACCGCGCGCAACCGCAGGATCCTGAGCGCTGCGAGATCGGCATAGGCGGGGGCTGCCTCGGGATTATTGGCGACTGCGTCATAATGGCGAAGTGCGGCCTCGATATTGTTCTCTGAAAGCTCGATCTCGGCCAGACGTAATTGGCCCAGGATCGCGGCGCCGCCGGTCAAGAGGTCTTGATTGTCTTGGATCTCCAGCGGGTCCGCGCTCAGCAAAATTCGCCCGACATCTTCGCGTGCCTGGCGGTCTTGGTCTTGTTTCCAGTTCCAGGCCGCAGCAGCGCCCACGATCAAGAGGATCCCGAGGGCCACGAATGGCCCCCATTTCCTGAGCATCCGGTTCATCCGGTCGCGCTCGATCTCTTCATTGACCTCGCGAATGAAACTGTCGGTGTCGCTCACCGGGGTGCCTCCCTTTTGATCTGGCGGCGGACCATAGTGCGGCGATTGCGTGGGGGGAAGAGGTTTTAGGCGCCCGGTGCCTCGCCGTCCCACACATCACCGCGTGGCCAGGGCAAAATCGTCAACCGCATGGCGAGAGCGGCGATAGGTGGGAGCGCATAAAGAGCAACCTCCACCTGCTGGGGCATGTATTTCATCGCACCCAGCGCGAGAAGGAGATACCAGCATCCCCAGCCAACCAACATATGCACAAGCGACAGGCGGCGGAACTTGCGCGCGATCACACGGGCCTCGTTCGGGATGCGCGGGTCTGCGGGCAGGCCATAGTAGAAGAGCCGCGCCTCGCGCAGTTGGCGTAGCGTGAAGGCCCGCCAAGGCGCCCTCCCCGCACCGGTCCAGCCCAGCACGAGGGTCAGCTCCTGAAACAACGCCTTGAGCCGCTGATTGCCCTCGATGCAAAGCAGGATGACAAAGACGCAGAGCGCCGCGACCCCGATCAGGAACTGGATCTCCGAGGCGTGGATCATCTCCCGGAGATCACTTCTTCTTGTAGGTATGCTCTTCGGCCGGGAAGGCGCGGGACTTCACCTCGGTCGCATATTGCGAGACGGCGGCGGTCATCATCTCCTCCATCGTGCCATAGCGTTTCACGAAAGTGGGCACTCGGGGCAGCAAGCCCACCATATCCTCGAATACCAGGATCTGCCCGTCACATTGCGCCGAGGCACCGATCCCGATGGTGGGAATTGTGACCTCAGACGTGATCCGATCGGCCAGGGGTGCTGCAACCCCTTCGACCACGACCGAAAACGCGCCCGCAGCCTCGACCGCTTTGGCATCGGCGACGACGGTGTCCCACATCGCCTCGTCCCGGATGGCGCGGAAGCCGCCTGCCGTGTTCATCGCCTGGGGCATCAGGCCAATATGGGCCATAACCGGGATCCCACGGGTCGCGAGATACTGGATCGTGGGCGCCATTGCCGCGCCGCCTTCGAGCTTCACCGCGTGGCAGCCGGTTTCTTTGACCACGCGTGAGGCATTGCGAAAGGCAACCTCGGTCGATTCCTCGAAACTGCCAAAGGGCATGTCGACCACAACCAGCGCCTTGTCCGCACCACGAACCACGGCCTGACCATGCATGATCATATGCTCAAGCGTCACGCCCAGCGTGTTTGGCATGCCGTGGATCACCATTCCAAGCGAGTCGCCCACCAGCAGCAGATCGCAGACCTCATCGCATATATGCGCCACATGGGCGGTGTAGGAGGTGAGGCAGACCAAGGGCTCGCTCCCCTTGCGGGCCATGAAATCCGGCACCGTCATACGTTTGCGCGGCTTCGCATCAGGATTGGCGATGGCGGACTTTTTCGAAATGGTGGACCGCGTGGACATGGCTTTGGCCTCCCTTTGTTGGCCCCGCGCTACTGCGAATCGTCTTAGGAGCGCAAGCGCAGCCCCGGAATGGCGCGTTGCCAAGGGACCTTATCACGATTAATGTGTCACATGAATAGAAGAGGCTAAGATGTCGAAATCTTTAGAGACTCAGATCTATGATGTGATCAGACTGCACCGTGGAAAGGGCACGGTAGCAGTCGAGACGCTCGAAGCGGTTCTGGCCGAGGCCAAGGATAGCGAGCTGATTTCCCATGAGCGCGAGATCGAGCGCCAGCGCACCCAGGCGCGTTTGGATGTGAGCGTCAAATCCTATGAACACAGCGTCGAGGT
>JBCDAS010000089.1:0-13389 GCA_039185235.1 Pseudomonadota bacterium | reverse complement strand
GTCAGATCGTCGATGGTTGCCAAAAGTCAATTTCGGCTGGCTACCTTCGATCGCTCAGGCACTGCTTCGCTCAAGACCTGCGCCCTGGGTCGCGCTGTGAGTGGCACTCCGAGTTAGGTCTCGCTTGCTACTGAACCCGGATCGCTCAGACCTCAGGTGGTTTAAGCGGTGGCCTCTTGTGCATCAGCTTTCGCGAGCCCCATGAACCGTCTGCGCGGGCAATTTGGAGCCGTCGTCGCATGAGCAAAGTGCGAAAAATTCTGGACACTACCAGACGATCCGGGTCGACAATGGCAGCGAGTTCATCTCGCGCGACCTCGACCTTTGGGCCTACCGGCACGGCGTCACGCTCGATTTCTCGAGACCGGGCAAGCCAACCGACAACGCCTTCATCGAGGCGTTCAATTCGAAGTTCCGCCAGGAGTGCCTCAGCGCTCACTGGTTCCTGACCCTTGCGGATGCGCGCGAGAAGATGGAGGCTTGGCGCAGGTTCTACAATGAGGACCGACCCCACAGCGCGATCGGGTACAAGGTCCCGGTTTCGCTCACCAACCACGGCGGCGCATCCGGCCCGCCGCCGTGAAGGAGCCCGGGAATTCCGGCTCCGAGTGGTCCAAGGTTCGGGGACAGCGCAAATGGCCCGACCTTACATTCGCCAAACTTCTAGGACAGCAATCTATCAGGATCACATCCGCCGCTATGTGTGATGTGCCGAGCTAACGGAGGTCCATAATCACGCAGCTTGAATGCTACGTCGAAGTTGCGTTAGCTCATCCCGTTCCTTGCGACACGATGTGGGCAAGACTGCTTCGGCCTCGTCCAAGCAAGCTAGCGCTTCTTCTAGATTTCCCCTCGTAATTTCGATTTGCGCACCATTAATGAGCTGTCGTCCTTCGCCTGCAACATCTCCAATGTCCTGGAATATCTGCAGGCTCAATAGGTGATGTGACCATGCCCGGTCATAGTCCTCCAGTTCCAAGAGTATCATGCTCAAACCACCATGCGCGCTGGCTTGCCCGCGCTGGTTACCGATCTTTCTGGATAGGTCGAGCTGTTTCTGTTTGAACTGCATTGCCACTGCGAGCCGTCCCATGTTCTTCGCCGCGGTTCCCATGCTTCCAAGAGCGTTGCTCTCGGTGAGCTTGTCGCCAAGCTCATGAGCGACCTCGAACTGCTGAACAGATGCGTCGTAGGCCTGCTCGAAGGCGCCCCGCGCCGCATAGACAAGGCCGAGATTTCCTAAGTCCATGGCTTCGCTGGCACGGGCTCCGAGTTCGCGCGTTATGCGAAGAGCCGAGAGGAAACTCTGTTCAGCATCGTCATAGAGTTCCAGATCGTATTGTGCCAACCCAAGTCCACTCAGCGCTTTAGCTTCATCTAGGTTTCTGACTCCAAGTTCCCGGAAGATGACGAGCCGTTCGGTTTGAAGCATCAGCGCTCGCTCTGGCTCACCAATTGATCTGGCAATAGTCGCGAGGCCCCCAAGCGTGATGGCTTGATGCACCCGCTCGCCCATTGCTTCAAACGTGTCGTGCGCCTGTTGAAAGGCGTCCTGTGCCTCTCGGTACTCGCTCTTTCGCCTGTGGATGTGCCCGATGTTGTTGAGGATCGATGCTTCCGCAAGTTTGTTGTCGGTGTCGCGGAGGCTCACCAATGATCTCCGATAGAATTGCACCGCTTTGTCGAGCTCGCTCTGGTTTGCGTAGAGATTGCCCAACTGTGCCAGCGCAGTCATTTCGATTTTCCCGAACCCATTCCCTTCTGCAGCCGACAGCAGACTTCTGAGGAGATCTATGGCCTTGGAAGCCTGATCAATGTCCGCGTAGGCGTTGGCCAAATTGCCCAACAACACGAGGACTTTCTCATCATCCGTATCTTGTGTCTCCGGGAGCAATTCCTCGAGCCACTTGATCCGTTGAATCGGCCCCAGCACAAGTTTCAGGGCAGAGCTTGTGACGCCGCGAAGCAGGCCGAGCAGTTCTTCCGCGACGGGATCGTTGGGGGCGTGATGAATGGACCACTCCTGCGAATTGCTAATGTTGTGCCACTCAGTACGCAACTTCGCCAGAACACTAGGGCGCTCATCTTTGGCTTCGTCATACCTAGCGACCAGTTCGAGCAGTAAGGCGGCGTAGAACTGCGCAAGGGTGCGCTGGACCCGTGCCGAACGTGTGGCAACTTCAGACCTGTCGAGGCGTTCCGGTCTATTCCCCATGCCTAAGCGACCAACTGACTTTCCGCCATTTCCTTCAGCAGATCATGTATGCGCAGCCTACCCGAAGCGTGGTCTCTTTGAACGAGGCTTTGAGCGACCAACCGATCCAAGGCTTGCTCCGTAGAGCGCGCGTCGATATCCCAAATCGTACTGACAGCTCGCGCGTCGAAGTCAGCTGGGAATTGCACGAGATCCAGATATCTGAGAGCAAGCTCCCGGTTGACCTCAAGCAACTTTTCGAGGCTGAGCGAGAGAACGGCTTGCACATCTAACGCCTTGTCCAGTTCCCTCGCCTCAGACAGATATGACAGTCTCTGCCCACTTTGCTCGCTACGCTGGATTCGGAGCCTTCGGATGTATTCCTTGATTGGCAATTTGTAGACCAGCATGAAGGTTGCTGCTGCACGAAGCGCCAACGGCAATGCGCCACATTCTCCGGCCAGTTCTCGCAGACTTGACTCGTCGAAGCTCAATGGGTGGAGGATTTTGCGCAGCAAGGACACCGCGTCAGCCAATGACAACTCATCGACGTCAATGATGTGACAACCTGGGACGCCCAGACGTCGGCGTGCAGTCGCTAAAACACGGGTGGACCCGGGCATACGCAAGGCGCGCATCGTCTCCGCGGACCACAAGTTGTCGAGCACCAGCAAGCTGCGGCGCGACGCCAGATGGGCCTCAAGCACATCTGTCCAATCCTTGTCCTTCCTTGGCTGCACAATGGGATCGATAGCCTGGGCAAGCAGTCTCGCCACCTCGACCGGTTGCAGCGGGTCTCGACTCATCCCCTGGGCATCGGCAAAAAATACGCCACCGGGAAAGTCTGCGAAGTGCTGGTGCGCGAACTCAACTGCGAGAGTTGTCTTTCCGATTCCGCCCATGCCTGCCAAGAGGGCGTCTTGGCCTTCCGTCAGCGAGCGCCTGACCAGATCCATCTGCTCCTGCTGTCCCGTGAAGTCGGGCAATCGATATGGCAGATTCGATAGCCTCGCGCATGGCGGGTTTGGCTTTATTCCGACTTGAGAACGATCTCTAGGCCTGGCTGGGCTCTCGGCCTGCATGCGATCACCATCAGCGATGGGCGGCTTGATGTTGCAAGCAATATGCGGATCGCCCTTGGTCAGACGTCCTCGTCGAATCAAGAACTCTGCAGCCCAGTCTGGGATGGTTTGCTGAGGCTCATTTTTTGCGTTCTCGAAGCACTCGAGGAAGCTGTACGCCTCTTTGAACTGCCGAACTGTATCCTGGACTGGGATTGTTCCCTGTCTGGCTGCCACAATGACCGACACTGCGAGCTTAAACTTGGCTTCTGGAATTGGGGTTTCACCGCTGCACCAGCGGTTCAGCGTTGACGGCGCTACGTTAAGAATCTCCAAGGCAATCCTTTGATTGTCCCAGACAACTTTGTTCTTCGGATCGCTCTCCTTCGCCCGCAACAGAGAATCGAGAAAAAATATGCCGTGCAATGGCCAGTCGCTTTGCTTCGCCACGCAGAACCATTCCTTATTTCGGTGCCGAGAGAACTCAGCGCTGACGCGTGCAACCCTTGGGTCAGGCGCTCAGCACGAGCCTAAGGTGCCGGACCGTCTGAGCCAAGTGTCGGTGGATAGGGACCAGCTCCCCTGACATCGCGTTTTCCGAGCTTGTACCCACGATCAAAGTCATCTTTAAAACCTGGAAGCCCGCCCTCCGTGAAGTTCTTGTAGGCCTCAGATATCATGGTCACCATACGCGCGCGCTCAAGATCATCTGGCCTGCATTGCCATTCATGCTCAAACAAAGCCAAGTGTATGCCTAGTAACTCCCCAATTGTATTCTGAAACTCGCTTTCAAACTCACCCATAAGCAAAAATTACCTCACAATATCAATAATATAACACAAACTGTCCTCGACGTCAAAAACCACCTGGCAAGTGGGCGAAGGTCATTGCTGTGGGCGGAATTCCACAGAATTCCATCCTGATGACGCTGCCAAGACCGAACGAGATGATTGCCCAAACCAAGTCGTGGAGCGGGCAATGCAGACCAGAACGATTGTAACTGAGCTATGCCCTAGGGCGGGCAAGTGACCGGTCTTTGGTCATCGGTCCCGCCAGTCTGGCAGTCGGTCGCGGTCATGTTGACGATGTGCGCGCTGAACGTCGGCGGGTCGCTGTCGTTCAAGGCATATGTCACCAACGGCAACCTTTGGCTTATGGTGGCGGGCTTCGCGACCTGGGGCGTCGGGGCACTCCTCTACTTGTGCCTGCTCCGGATGCAGGATTTGGCCATCGTCGGCATGGCGACGTCGGTCGTGCAGGTCTCGCTAGTGATCGCGGCGGGCGTATTCCTATTCGGGGAACAGCTCCTTGCCCGTCAAGTCATCGCAATCCTGATCGCACTCATCGCCATGACGGTGGCCATGCTGCCCGCGACGGCTGGGTGAGGGATGCGCAATGGCATCTCTCATACGCCCCGCACGCGGACCGCCGAACTCATGGAGAGGTCCGGACAGCGATTAAGCGCCTGTCCCAGCCAAGGGGAACTTCCCGATCCCAATCACCTGAAGGAGATTTCGATGACTGACCAAACACCCAAACGATGGTTTGAGGGCAACTGGGTGCAATCAAGCTCGGGCAGCGAGAACGACAATCGCACCGACGTGTTCGCACCTCTGGCGATCGACACGAGCTTGATCCGCGCCGCTTGCGAGACCGGCGATCTGGAGACCGCGATCCAGCTTGCTACCGCGCATGTCGACGCGGAATTCGCCATGACCTATGGCGATCTGGTTACAGAGCTTGAGACAGAAGCCGCCCTGGCACAGTCCTTCCTCTCGTTCGATACGGAAGCTCTTGCTGAGATCAATTCCGATCTGGCGCGCCAGCCGCCCATGATCCCCGCGCCCATGACCAATGGCGGAACGCGCGGTCCGGGCGATCCGAACACCGAAGTGCCGCCCAAGCACTGGCAGCTGCGCGACAAGATCGGCGTGGCGGGTGCGGGGCTCGGCATCGCGGGCCTGTCCGTCGCCAGCTATGTGGTTTTCCAGACCACATTCGAAGCCTCAGCACTTCCGATCATCGATGACAATCCGCATTTGGCTGGCGCGCTTGCTGTCATCGCCCCTGCTGGCGGCTACGCTGTAAAGCTGATCGGGAACGTATTCACCGATCCTGCCAATCGCGACCAATATCGCAAAGGGTTGGCGATCGGTGGTGGTGTCGCACTGGTCGCGTACATCCCGATGTTCGGGGCGCTCTTCGAAGGCCTGAGCGGCGTGTTCGATGCCTTTGCCGAGCCCAATCATCTGCTGGGCTGGGGCTTCAACGTCAGTCATGTGGTCTGCGAGATCCTGATCTCGGCGAGCCTCTGGGGATATGCCGACGCGGTCATGCGCAAGTACGCGCCGAGCGAGGAAGTCGAGAACCCCGGCATCGCGCCGCGCGCACGCACGAAGGACGCGCGTACGGCCGACATCGAAATCTCTTCTGCCCGCCATGGCCGCGCGTCAGGCCAGCTGACCCGCCTTTACGGGATCCGCGACTCCGCCCGGACCCTCGTTGAGACCGCCATCCGCCAGAAGATGAACGAACAACCGCGCGACGGGTTGCTGTGATGGCCCGCGCCGCCCAGCCCGACAAGGAGATCAAGACCATGTGGAAGAGAACTCTGGCAGCACTGGCTGTTGCCGCAGCAATCACCGATCCTGCAATTGGGAAAGAGACCCTGATCGGTGTCTCGCCCTTTGGCACGCCCGAGGCGAAGCTGGCCGAGGTCAAGGCGATCGCGAACCATCTGCTGGCTGTGCTGGAGCCCGGTGAGACCGGCTGGGTGGTGAATGCTTACGACCAAAGCCAGATCGCCGAGATCACCATCTCGACAGATCCGAAGAAGTCCGAGAGCCTACAGCGGCGCATGCGCAACGCCCCCGAGTTCTTCGCCGGGCTCAAGCGCTTCGCCGAGGCCGCGATCGTACCTACCGGCGAGAACTTTGCTGGTCAGATCGACTTGCCCGGTTTCCTGCGCAATGTCGGAGCGAACTACCCGGCGGATCGGGCGCGTGACCTGATCCTCTACAATGTCTCGCCGCTGACCCATGATCCGCGCTCGCCGCACCTGTCCATGAAGGACGGGGCCGTGCCGGATGATGCCTCGATCGCAGCATCGCGCGCGGTCAATGTCTATGGCGCTAGAGGCGAGGAGCAGCTGCTCACACACTATACTGTGCATTGGGGCGCGAATGGTTTGGGATGGAGCCAGTCAGACGTCCACGCCTATCACATCCAGCTTTTCCTGACGCATTCGGTGTCCAAGCGCGGCGGCAAGCTTGTGACCTTCGCGACGGACCCTGCAACGGCTCTGCGCAATGGGCGGGCCGGGATTTCCCGCCCTGTCACCGCGGCAGCGTTCAAGCCTGATGATCAACCGACCATGGTCACCTTCCCGATTGGCGAAGTGACCACGGAGGTGATGGAGTCGATCTATGAGCGTGCACTGAGCGAACGCGTGCCCAGCCGGGTTGAGCTCACCCAGGCGCGCGATGTCGAGATCGCCATCCGCTGGACCTGCGATTGTGATTTCGACTTGGCAATCCAACTGAGAGGGACGGATGCCATCTCATACCGGACACCGGAAACGCCCGCCGGCACGCTGCACAAGGACTTCACCTCGTCCGAAGCCCTGGAACTGGGTTGGGAAACGGTCACGCTGCATGGCCCCTTGGATCTGACGACGGCCTTGATCGCGATCAACCTCTACCGCGGCGCGCCGGGTGCGGAGGTCGAGATACGCATCGCGGTTGGGGCGGAGACCTGGGGCCGTCGCTACGTCATCGGCAGTTCTGCTGACGGTGGCAGTGGCTTTGCAAAGACCATGCGCACCGGCACACCGGCCAATGGTGCTTGGGTGATGGTCGATGCGCGCGCACTGCTGGGGGGTGCGTGATGTCCGACATATCGGCCTGGACAAACATCTGGAAGATCAATGGCAATGCTCTAAGGGCCGCCTTCGGGTTCGCTGGGGGCTGGCTCTTTTGGCAGGGCGGCCAGATCGAGGGCTTAGAGCTCTTCCTCTTCTTCGCGGCTCTGTTTGCCCTCGGCGGTGCCATTCGCGCCGTCCACGCCCTGATCGGGACGATCCGTCTGATCCTGGGCGCGCGCAAATGGGCGCGCTACCGCCGCCAGGGCGTGACGCCCAAGGCCGACCGTTTGGCGATTGAAGACGATCTGAAGCGCCGGGGGCTGATCAAGTGAAGCTGCCCTTTGGCAATATGTTGGGTGGCCGCATCATTGACCCGGAAGGCCAAGGTCTTCTGGGGTATTTGCTGGCAAGCGGCGCACCGATCTTCGCACCAAAAGGTCATAGCCTGACCCTTGCCGCTGCGGGCTCCGGCAAGACGACACGCAGCGCGATGGTGAGACTTCTCTCGCTCCTATCGACGGCGGGACTGGCCAGCACATTGGTGCTCGACTCCAAGTCGGGCGAGATCTGCATCCAAATCGCCCCCATGCTCGCGAAGCTGGGCATCCCGTTCGCGATCATCGACGATATGGATGTTTGGCCCGACCTGGCGGAATGGCGTGTGAGTCTCAACGCCTTTGGGTCCGCCGTCGAGGCCTATCGGAACAACCCGCAAGATCTGGTCTATGTGATCGAGACGATCACACTCTCTCTGATCCCCGAGCCCAAAGACGGCGACGACAAGAACAAATACTGGCGGGAATGGGCGAGGAAGCTCATCGCCTTTGCGTTGCTCGTTCTTCTGAAGCGCAACACGCAGACCGCAACGCCGGGTGGTGTCGCCACCATCCTATCTGACCCCGAGATGCTCCGCACTCTGGCCCAGATCGAAGCCGAGGAAGGTGGCGGACAATTGCGGGTCTACGCACAATCGATCATCGACATGCCGGTTAGTCATGAGCACTGGCCGCAGCATGTCGAGGCCGCGCAACAAGCCATGACCATCTACGGGCCTCAAACCAGGCTGAATGAGGCCGGGCGCAACGCCACAACCACCCATGCCGACCTGATCCGCGAAGGGAGGGTCATCCTTCTGGTGGGGCCGCAAGAAAGGCTCAGCAAGCTCGGATCCTACTACGCGAGCCATCTCAACAGTTTCGGCGACGCGCTCTTCCAGGGCGCAGGCGAGCTCCGGGTGATCGGGGACGAGATTACCAACGCACCCGTGAAGGAACTGATCGTTGACCGATTGACCACGATTCGTGCCTTCGGGGGGCAAATATTTGCCATCGGTCAGTCACGTTCAGAATTTCTACGTAAATTTGGCCGCGAAGAAACGGCAACCATCGAAGACAACTCGCTGGTGAAGCAATACCTGGGCTTCTCTTCTTTTGAAGAAGCTGAGAGGGTCTCCAAGGCGATTGGCGAAGAATTTGCCGTCTCCTCTGGGTTGAGCGGCGAGACCGCCGGGCTGAAGTCCCAGGAAAACTTGAGCCTTTCCAGACAACGTCTGCTGACACCGGCTGAGTTGATGTCCATGCCACCGACGCGCCAGTTGCTGCACATCAAGGGTGTCGGGTTCTTCATGGCGGGCACCTATGCCCAGAACGAGATCGCACCCTATTGCCACTGGCTTGCACCCAACCCGCTGGAGGGTGGCGTTCTTCCGCCGAACCCCAAGATCCACCTGGCGCTTCCAAACTGCGCAAGGCGGGGGTGGTTCTCATGAGATACGCCACGCTCTTTCTCTGGGTGCTGGTTCCGCTCGGGATCTGGCTCGTCATCGCACTTTGGGGCACGCCCCATATCGCCCTGACCTGGCGGTTCTACGACAACGGGGACCGCTTTAACCCACGCGCCGAGCGCCACTACATCGACTGCACCTACTACGGATACCTGGGCGCGATAACGATCCCTGCGGAGCGCGGCAGCTGTCCGCGGATCCGCTTCCTGAAGGAAGCGGTCTAATGCGTGCGCATCAGATATTGCCTGTCCACCGGTTCATAGATCCGATGATCGAGACCGAAGCGCTCGGTCAACTCCGCGCGGGCCATGGCCTTCAGGCAGAAGAGAACGGTTTCCTGGGGCGCGGTGCCGTCCGCAATGATTTGATCACAATGTTCGCGGTCACCTTCGGGCAAGATCGCCCACGGGACGACGGCCGCCCAGAAGGCGGTGTAGTCCAGCGGGTCGAGCCAGTCCCGCACATCGTCAATGTCTTCAAAAACAATCATGGCACCAGTTTAACAAAACTGGGGGCCACCCAGCAAATTTTGAGGTGCATAATCATGGGGTTATCCACAACAGACGCGGTGCGCGAGACCTTCCTGGAAGCCACGCGGCAATCACTGGCACGCAACCTGAAGACCTCAGAGGATTGGGATCGCTACAAGGCCATCGTTCAGGAGGCTGATGCCCGGATCGCGGCGGAACGCGCGGCTCATGCGCACGATTACCCGGCGCGCTTGGCCGAGGCCAAGGAGATCATCCTGCGCGAGGAGCACGGGGCGCGGCTTGATCAGCCGCTGCCACCCGGCGCAGAGCGTCAATCCGACAAGGACGCGCTGCACCGCAAGGCTGATGCCCGCGTGCGCCAGGACCATGACCAGCGCATTGCCGCCATCAAGGCCGACGAGCTGGACCAATACCGCAGCCTGACCGCGGCGATCCGCGCGCGAGATGCGCCACAGCCGAGGCAAGCCTTTGAACGCACGCGTCCCGGCCCGAGCCGGGCGTGAAGACCAACCAGAGGAGATGATCATGACCCCAGACGACAAACTCACCGCCGCCCGCGAGAGTTTCTCCGGCAAGACAATGACAGACAGCCAGCTGAGGGAGGCGGTCGCGATCGCCGACATCCTGCATGTCGAGATCCACCGGTCCGGCACTTTCATCGAGAAGCTGACGGACTACGCCCATGCCTTCGCGCGCAATGAGCGCTTCGACGCCATGCGCGCCGAGAAGGTTCTCCGCGATACCTACACCGCGGTCCAGGGCCAGAGCATGAACCAGACCCGCGAGGGATTGCAGGCAAACGAAGAGCGCCTGCCGGAGGCGGCGCACGCGCGTGCGCTGGCCTGTGCCGAGACCATCGGCGAGCTGATCCAGGCACCGCCGACGCAGCCTTTCTATCAGGCCTATGACCGGGCCGCGGTGACGCTCGCCACTGAGCTTCAGATCACCCAGTCGGGCGCAAAGACGCTTATGAAGGACGCATATAGCCAGGCCCACAACCGCGATCTCTACGAGCATGGAAAGCAGATCGAGGACACCTATCACAAGCCCGTCCGCGAGGCCGAGATCGCCCAGCGTAAGGCTGATCGACTTCAGTCCCAAAGCCTCACCCAGCGCAGGGTTTGAGCCGATGACAGTGAAGAACAAGTATGAAGCCGTATCGATGCGTATTGCATACGCCTTTGTGATGTTCTATATTTGTTCTTTACATTGGGAATACTTTCCTATATGCTGTCTGACAAACAATCGGCCACCTGTGGATAACCCAGCGGGTGGTCTCTTTTTTTGAGGTATTGAGTATGACGAGACGTATAGACTCGAAAGAGACGACAAAGACAGCTGCGGCAACGGTCCTGACGCGCCACGGGCAATCGACTGGCGGTGATCTGACCGGGATCGTGCGTTTTCTGGCCCGGCGCGCCGCCGAGCGAACCTGGAAGGCGCTGCAGGCCAAGGCCACCGATCCGCCGAGAGAAAAAGAACAGGGAGACCGTCCATGAACGTCACTGCGCCCCGCACTGCCATCTACGCCCGCTATTCGAGCGATCTGCAATCGGATGCCTCGATCGAGGATCAGGTGCGGCTCTGCAAGCTGCGCGCCGAAGGGGCGGGGGCGACGGTGACCGAATCTTACGCGGATCACGGCATCTCGGGGGCCTCGACACTTCTTCGCCCCGGCGTCCAGGCGATGCTTCAGGACGCGATGGCGGGCAAGTTCGACCTGCTCTTTGCCGAAGCGCTGGACCGGCTGTCGCGCGATCAGGAGGATATCGCGGCGATCTACAAACGGCTGAGTTTCGCGGGCATCAAGATCGTGACCCTGTCCGAGGGCGAGATTTCTGAGCTGCATATCGGGCTCAAGGGCACGATGAACGCGCTCTTCCTGAAGGATCTGGCCGACAAGACCCGGCGTGGTTTGCGCGGGCGTGTCGAAGCGGGCCGCTCCGGTGGCGGCAACGCCTATGGCTATGACGTGGTCAAGAGCGAGGACGACAAGGGGCAACGGACAATCAACTCCGCGCAATCGGCGGTGATCCAACGGGTTTTCCGGGATTATCTGGCGGGCATTTCCCCAAAGAAGATCGCCTTTGCCTTGAACAAAGAGGGCATCCCCGGTCCGACAGGCCGCGCCTGGGGGCCGAGCACGATTTACGGCAACCGCGAACGCGGCACGGGGATTTTGAACAACGAGCTCTATATCGGGCGGATGATCTGGAACCGGCTCACCTATGTGAAGGACCCGGATACCGGCAAACGTATCTCGCGGATGAACCCGGAAGAGGACTGGGTGATCCAGGAGGTGCCGGACCTGCGCATTGTCGATCAAGAGGTTTGGGACGCGGTAAAGGCCAAGCAGGGTGCAATCAACAAACAGGCCAAATCCGGTTTCATGAACGCACAGCGTCCGAAGAACCTGTTTTCCTACCTCATCAAATGTGGGGAATGCGGCGGTGGATGCTCGATGCTGGGCGCCGTCCAGATCGGTTGCTCCACCGCGCGCAACAAGGGCACCTGCTCGAACCGGTTGACCATTTCCCGGAACTATCTGGAAGAGGATATCCTGGGAGCATTGCAGGACCAGTTGATGGACCCCGAGCTCTGCGCGGTCTTCTGCAAGGAATACACCGCCCATCTCAATCGCTTGCGCCGCGGACGTCTTGACGCGGAAGCGGACCGGCGCAAGGAACTGGCCAAGCTGGAGCGCGAGCGCGTCCGCATGGTGCAGGCGATCAAGGACGGCATGCCCGCGGAGATGATCCGCGAGGAGGCCGAGCGTATCGCGGCGCGCATGGATGTGCTCAAGCGCGAACTGGGCGACGTCGAGGACCCCGTACCCATCCTGCACCCGGCCATGGCGGATATGTATGCGCGCGAAGTGCAGCGCCTGATCGAGACCCTGAACGAAGAAGAGCACCGCACCGAGGCGGCGGGGCTGATCCGTCAATTGGTCGACCGGATCGTGCTGACGCCAGATGCGACAGGCACACGGCTTGTGGTTGATCTGGAAGGAGACCTTGCAGGCATCCTGGCGATTGCCGCAAAGGGCAAGGCCGAACGGGACGTGGGCGTGGATCTCGACGCGGCCAAGTCCTTGACGGGGTTGACCTATCGTCTTCCTGAGAGGGGGCGCCTGCCGGTTGTAGGAATAGCTGGTTGCGGGGGTAGGATTTGAACCTACGACCTTCAGGTTATGAGCCTGACGAGCTACCGGGCTGCTCCACCCCGCGGTGTGTTGTGAAGTGAATCGTTTATGGTTCTTTGATAGGTTTGGCGGCGACCTGCTCTCCCACCGTTAGGACGGCAGTACCCTGGGCGCGGTGCGGTTTCACGGTCGAGTTCGGAATGGGGTCGTGTGGTTCCCACACGCTATGACCACCAAACCGATCAAAGAACCAAGATTTTTTGTGACGTGACGAAGAACATGGGTATTTCAGCTAGCCCGAGCGTTGTTTCGTACGCTTGGGGCTGGGTATGGGGAGCTTTTCACTTGAGCGATTAGGATCGGTTAGCTTCACACATTACTGCGCTTCAACACCCGACCTATCGACGTGGTGGTCTTCCACGGCTCTCAAGCGAGACCTGGTTTTGAGGCGGGTTTCCCGCTTAGATGCTTTCAGCGGTTATCCCTTCCAAACGTAGCTACCCGGCAGTGCTGCTGGCGCAACAACCGGTACACCAGAGGTTTGTCCACCCCGGTCCTCTCGTACTAAGGGCAGGTCCTCTCAAGTCTCGAACACCCACGGCAGATAGGGACCGAACTGTCTCACGACGTTCTAAACCCAGCTCACGTACCACTTTAATCGGCGAACAGCCGAACCCTTGGGACCTGCTCCAGCCCCAGGATGTGATGAGCCGACATCGAGGTGCCAAACTGCCCCGTCGATATGGACTCTTGGGGGCAATCAGCCTGTTATCCCCGGCGTACCTTTTATCCGTTGAGCGATGGCCCTTCCACGCGGGACCACCGGATCACTAGAGCCGACTTTCGTCTCTGCTCG
>JBCDAS010000088.1:0-13410 GCA_039185235.1 Pseudomonadota bacterium | reverse complement strand
CCTTCATCAAATTGCCAACGGCGGCAGGTATGTTCTTCGCAGCAGTGTCGATAATCAGGCGATCACGTTTCCAAGGATGATATTCGCGATCATGCACGTCCTGCCAGGTGGGCGTTTGTAGGCTCGGTAACTTCTGTCGGCGCTGTTCGATACGGCGTCGGCGCTCTTCGGGATCTGAGCAGACTACTTCCACTTTCAGGGCGTCACATCGGTTCCATCAGCATAAAGGTACACGAGGTCCCACAGGATTAAGTGTGTCTGTGGTCCTCTGACATCTACTTGAAGGCCGATCAGTTTGAACTTCCTCTCGAGGTCTCCGACTTGATTGCCTCATAGAATGCGGCGTTCCCGACTTTGATGCGGGCTGCGGCTTCTCGGACGGTCAGGCCTTTTTCGATCAGCATCTTTGCCCTTTCCAGTTTCTCAGCTGTTACGATAGCCTTGCGTCTGCCTTTTCGTCCACGCGCGGCAGCGGCGCTCAGGCCAGCGCGGGTTCTCTCGCGGATGAGGTCGCGTTCGAATTGGGCAAGTGCGCCGAACACATGAAAGACAAGAGTGCCCCCGCTCGTTGTCGTGTCGATGCCTTCCGTCAGAGACCTGAACCCGATACCGCGCTGGTCAAGATCGCGAACATTATCAATCAGGTGACTCATGCTGCGCCCGAGACGGTCGAGCTTCCAGACGATCAGCGTGTCGCCGGAACGCAGGTTATTAAGCGCTTCATTTGATCCTGGCCGATCCGTTTTGGCTCCAGAGATGCAATCTTCAAGTATCTCTCCACAACAGGCAGCCTTGAGCGCGTCGATCTGTGGGGCCAGCGATTGATCGGCCGTTGAGATGCGCGCGTATCCGACTGGGGCATAAAACTCCGCAGTGGTTGTCCGTTTATCCATCCGTCAATCGTCTTGTCCGCCATTCCACTGTCAAGCCATATTCCCGGACACATTATTTCCCACGCACTATAAGTATGAAAGCGCCTCTCCATGCCCAGACGATCTATTCTGACTGACCGACAGCGTTCGGCGCTGTTCGATTTGCCGACTGATGAGGCGACGCTCCTTCGGCACTACACGCTGGCCGACGACGACATCGAGCACATACGCATCCGCCGGAAACCGGAGAACCGGCTCGGCTTCGCACTGCAACTCTGCGCGTTCCGTTATCCGGGTCGCCTTCTGGGTTCCGGGGAGGTCATCCCTCTCGAGGTCAGCCGGTTCATCGCGGCACAGTTGGGAATGGACGCGGACGACCTTGCGGGTGCTTATGCTCTCCGTGAGGAGACGCGGCGCGATCACCTCGTGGAGCTCCGGTCGATCTATGGCTACCGCATGTTCTCCGGCGGCAGAGCGCGGGAGCTAAGGGCATGGCTTGAGCGAGCAGCAGAAGGCGCCCGCTCCAATGATGACCTGGCCCGCGGGTTTATCGAGGAATGTCGGCGTACGCAAACCATCATCCCCGGCGTCTCGGTCATTGAACGGCTTTGCGCCGATGCTCTTGTCGCTGCGGAGCGGTGGATCTACACCCGCATTGTCGCCCGGCTCGATGGCCATACAAAAGTTCGGCTGGATGGACTGCTGACTGAGATAATGACCGGCGATGTCACGCGGTTCGTCTGGCTTCGCCGTTTCGAAGTGGGCCGAAATTCGGCGGATGCCTCCCGACTTCTTGACCGGTTGGAATTCCTGCGAGATCTGGGCGTGTCGCCGGATATCCTGTCCGACACGCCGCCGCACCGGATTACGCGCCTCCGCCGCCAGGGTGAGCGATACTTCGCTGACGGACTGCGCGACATCGGCAGTGACCGGAGGCTGGCGATCCTCGCCGTTTGCGTCATCGAGTGGAGCGCTGCCATCGCCGACGCGGTGGTGGAAACCCATGACCGGATCGTCGGTAAGATATGGCGCGATGCGAAGCAGCTCTGTGACGCTCAGATTGATGACGCCCGATCAGCGCTGCGCGACACGCTGCGATCATTCAAGACCCTCGGCGCAGCCCTTTTGGACGCCAAGGGCGATGGCGCGTCTCTTGATGACGCCACAGAAACATCCTGCGGCTGGCTGCGTTTGGAAAACATGGTGGCGACCGCCGCCAAACTTACTGACACCATGTCGGCCGACCCTCTGGCTCATGTAGTCCAGGGCTTTCACAAATTCCGGCGATACGCGCCGCGCATGCTGCGCGCGCTGGATATCGAAGCCGCGCCCGTCGCAACGCCGTTGATGAAGGCCGCCGGGATCATCACTGGCGATCAGGCAGATGCGCCCCGAGCGCACGACTTCTTGCGCCAGAACTCGAAATGGCGCCGACATCTGAACAGCCAGAACGAGGGCGATCACCGATTGTGGGAGGTGGCCGTGCTGTTCCAATTCCGCGAGGCGTTTCGGTCCGGCGATATCTGGCTCGCCCATTCCCGCCGATACGCTGACCTCAAGCAAGCACTCGTGCCAATCGAGACGGCAAAGTCGTCGCCACGCCTGACCATGCCCTTTGAACCGGACGCCTGGCTTGCTGATAGAATGGCGCGCCTGAACGACGGAATGGAGCGTTTGGCCAGAGCCACCCGAATGGGCGCGATACCTGGCGGCTCTATCGAAGACGGCGTTCTCAAGGTTGATCGTCTGGCGGCGGCGATCCCGGCGGACGCCGAAGACATGGTGCTTGATCTCTATGGCCGCATGCCGTCGGTGCGGATCACAGACCTTCTGCAGGAAGCCGATGACGATATCGGTTTCACAGACGCATTCACTCACTTGCGCACGGGCGCTCCTTGTAAAGATCGGGTCGGGCTGTTGAGCGTTCTCCTGGCCGAGGGGTTGAACCTCGGTCTGACCAAAATGGCTGAGGCGACCAGTTCCCACGGCTATTTCCAGCTCTCGCGCTTGTCGCGCTGGCACATCGAAAGCGATGCCATCAACAGGGCGCTCGCCATGGTGATCGCGGCTCAATCGACTTTGCCTATGGCGGCTTATTGGGGCGGCGGCGTGACCGCGTCGAGTGACGGCCAGTTCTTTCCAGCAGCGCGCCAGGGCGAGGCGATGAATCTGATCAACGCAAAATACGGCTCCGAGCCAGGCCTCAAAGCCTACACCCACGTCTCCGATCAGTTTGGGCCGTTCGCCACTCAGAACATCCCGGCCACGGTTAATGAAGCACCGTACATTCTGGACGGCTTGCTGATGAATGAGACCGGCAAACGGATCAGGGAACAGTTCGCCGACACAGGCGGCTTCACCGATCACGTCTTCGCTGCAACCGCGTTGCTGTCCTATCGGTTCATTCCCCGTATCCGCGATCTCCCGTCCAAGCGGCTTTACCTCTTCGACCCCGCCGCTGTTCCGAAGGAGCTGCGCGGGTTGATCGGCGGCAAGATCAGGGAAAAGCTGATCGTCGAGAACTGGCCGGACATCCTGCGCGCCGTCGCCACCATGGCGGCGGGCGTTATGCCGCCCAGCCAGCTTTTGCGGAAGTTCGCCGCCTATCCCCGCCAGCATGAACTGGCCCTCGCCCTGCGCGAAATCGGGCGGATCGAACGGACGCTGTTCATCATTGAGTGGTTGCTGGATGCCGATATGCAACGCCGCGCTCAGGTCGGGCTGAACAAGGGCGAGGCGCACCATGCGCTGAAGAACGCGCTCCGCATCGGGCGGCAGGGCGAAATTCGCGACCGCACTGCCGAAGGCCAGCACTACCGAATGGCAGGCCTCAACCTCCTCGCCGCAATCATCATCTACTGGAACACGAAGCAACTCGGTCACGCCGTTGCCGCCAGGAAGCGCGTTGGTCTCGATTGTTCTCCCGATCTCCTGGCGCACATCTCGCCCCTAGGATGGGCGCATATCCTTCTTACAGGCGAATACAGGTGGAAACAGCCGTGACAGGAACCCTTAACGTACGATCCTGCCCTCTACCGGAGTCGACCCGCAAATGCCAATTGTTGCACCGTTTAGCCGGGCGAGATTCGGCACCCTGTTCCTGAGGCAGGTGATAGCGAAACCTGACCGCGCAAAAGGCTGTGCAATGTTCACAAGCTCCAGCCCGTACTCCCGTGCGGTCATGGCTGCGGTGAACCACTCGACCGAGATGTCAGCACCGCCAGCGGCCAAACGCTCTGTCGGTGCGAAGTCTGTGCCACCGGGCAGGATCTCCACCTCAAGCCCCGCTTCGGCATAAAACCCTTTCGCCTCGGCAACATAGTACCCCGCGAACTGCGCCTGCGGCAGCCACTTTAGCTGCAGTCGCAATGGCTCAGCCGATGCAGCATGCGCTGTAATCAGGAGAGCAGCGAGGAGGAGATGGCGCATCGTTTTATGTCCTTAACACTCGACGAACGCAGCAAACACTGCCATTGGGAGAGCGAGCCGTCCACCATATCCGCATGGCGCGAGTTAACTTTTGCTCGCTCTGCGTCCCGCGCGCACCATCCGTTCCAAAGCGTCGAGAAACCTGCTCCGATCAGCTTTGGTGAATGCCTTGCCACCGCCTCCCTGGTTCAGTGGATTGGCTGCGCGCAGATCCGCCATTAGATCCCTCATGGCCAAGGCTTGACCGATATTGGCCTGGGTGAATGCTTCGCCATTATGCTTTAACGCCTGCGCCCCCGCCTCAATGCACTTCGCTGCGAGCGGGATATCTCCGGTCACGCAGATATCTCCCGGGCCGATCCGATCGGCAATCCACATATCGGCAATGTCTGGTCCGTCGGGCACGATCACCGTCTCAACCAGCCGGTTCCTCTCTGGCCGTATGCCTCCGTTCGAGACCACTTTGACCTCCAATGCATGGCGTTCAGCGACCTTCAAGGCCTCGGCGCGCACAGGACAGGCATCCGCATCGATATAGAGAGTGGTCATCGGCTCCCCTCTGGCCCCCACGCGCTCGGCCCGCTATGACAAAGCAAAAGCGGAGAGATGACCATGACCGACAAGTTGCCTCACGAGAAGGGGTTCCATGTGAGTTGGGAGCAAATGCACCGCGACAGCCGCGCCTTGGCCTGGCGTTTGGACGGGCGTGGTCCGGGTGAGGGCGGCACATGGCGCACTGTCGTGGCGATCACCCGTGGTGGAATGGTCCCCGCCTGCGTTGTAGCGCGCGAGCTGAACATCCGTGTGGTCGACACGATCTCGGTCAAGTCCTACGACCACCAAACTCAGACCGAGGCGATTATCCTAAAGGCGCCAGATAGTGATGTTGGAGCGGGTGAGGGAGTGTTGATCATCGACGATCTTGCTGACACGGGTCGCACCCTGCAGATCGTGCGCGAGAAGTACCCAAAGGCCCATTTCGCCACCGTCTACTCCAAACCCAAAGGCGCGGAACTGGTGGACACTTTCATCACCTCGGTCAGCCAAGATACCTGGATCTTTTTCCCATGGGACATGGCGCTGATGTATGTTGATCCCCTGCGTGGGACGGGTTAGTCCGTCTCGAGTTGATCGAAGGTCCACTGATCTTTCACCGGCACCGGCATCCGGACCCAGATGGGCATGTGGTCCGAGACATCGAACTCGAACTCGGAATAATCCGGCTTACCCTTATCGTCCTTGCCGATCACGCCTGCGGTTTTAAAGAGCTCGACAAAGTTGAACATGCCATAGTCGAAGAAGTCCTCGGTCGACGTGCCGGCGAGTTTGTTGTGCTCGGCCTTGGGCAGACGTGGATCACGGTGGAAATAGGCGATTTGGTCGAAGGTTTGCGTCTCCCGCGCATTCGTGTTGATCAATCCCTGGATCGGATGGTCGTAGAGGAAGGGAAAGTTCACCTGAACCTTCTGCTTTCCCGATTTGTTGATTTTGGCCAGGAAGGCTTCGATCGCGTTCCGGCGCTGCTCGTTATTAGCTTTGAAGTCGAGATTGAGGTCGCCCAAGATCATCGTGATCGGCGCGTCCGTCCCGCGTTTCGCCCGCTGGAAGATCCACTCTAGAAGGGCGAGGAATTCTTTCTCTCGCTGTTTTGGCTTGCCATAGTGCAGATGGGCATTCGCGATGGCAACTTCATAAGTGTTGCCTCGCCCCATCACCTCGAAAGTCGCGAAGTGGGGGGCACGGATGTAGTCAAAGAAGTGGTTCATCTTGGTCGGATTGAACCCAGTCCAGCCGGTCGCCCAATTGAAAAAATCAACGGCTTGATCGAGGAACGTGCCAGGCCCTGTTTCCGCACGCACAGAGTTTCTGAGTTCATCAAGCGCGTTGTTGACGTTCTGCACCACATCGCGCCGGTCAAACGAGATATCCGAGGCGATCTCAGTGTGTCGGATCCGGTTTTGATCGAAGATAAAGGCGAGCCTCTCGCCCAATCCATAGCCATCCAACCCCTTACCGGTGACATCCGAGCAGAGGATCCGGTAATCCGCGCTGGGCACCAACTCCTGCATCCGATCGCGCAGATCGCGAAGCGAGAACATGTCGTCCATGATCTCCTGAATTGCGATGAGATCACAGCGGCATGCGAAATGGGCGTAGAACTCTCGCGCTTTCTCGGTATGTCCGTCCGCCTTGCCAAACTTGCGGATGTTCCAGGTGGCCATGAGGAGCGAGTCGGCGCGGCGCTCAGGAAGGCCAAAGGCTGCGAGCTTATTCTCCGCCTTGGCCGTGGCGCGGGCGGCCTCGGTGCTGCTCTCTGCCAGGAGCGTGTCGATCTTCGCCCATTCACTCTCGTCAAAATGCTTTGCCATAGCGGATCTCCAAAAACTGCTCTTCACCTTAAACTAGAATCGCATTGATCTTCGCCGATTTCATGACATGCGATGTGACCATGTCCAAAGGTTTGACCCGGCTCGCGGAACCCGGCATCACTTAGGCTGCGGAGAGCGGGGGCATATATGGCGCGCGGCATCATCAAAGGCATCGCATGACGGCATTGTTGGAGGTCGCGGGGCTAACGAAACTGTTCGGAGGTTTCGCGGCCTGCCGCGCGATAGATCTCGCCATCCAGCCCGGGGAACGTCACGCGCTGTTGGGTGAGAATGGCGCGGGAAAGTCCACCCTGGTCAAGATGATGTATGGCGCCCTGGCGCCCTCTTCGGGCGCGATCCATTGGGAAGGCCGGGCTGTTGCGATTGATGGGCCCAAGGCGGCGCGGCGGTTGGGCATTGGGATGGTGCATCAGCACTTCTCGCTTTTCGATGCGCTGACAGTGGCGGAGAACGTGGCGCTTGCGTTGCCGGGTGCGATGCCGAGGGGGATCGCGGCGCGGATCCGCGAGGTCTCGCAAGCTTACCGGCTGGAGATCGATCCGGAACGCCCGATCCACGAGCTCAGCGTCGGTGAGAAGCAGCGGGTTGAGATCCTGCGGGCTCTGTTGCAGGAGCCGAGGCTCTTGATCATGGATGAGCCCACGTCGGTCCTCACTCCGCAGGAGGCGGATGCGCTGTTCGAGACGCTGGAACGGCTTTCGGCCGAGGGGGTCGCAATTCTGTTCATCTCCCATCGTCTCGGAGAAGTTCGGGCGCTTTGTGAGAGCGCGACTATCCTTCGGGCTGGGGAACGGGTCGCGATGTGTGATCCGCGCCAAGAGACGCCGGAGAGTATGGCGGCCCTCATGGTGGGCCACGCTGTCGAGAAACTGGTCCGCCGAGCGCCATCGACGACGCTGGGCCCGGTGCGTTTGAAGCTAAACAATCTAACCCACGGGCGGCTGCACAGGATCGATCTCGCGGTCCATAGCGGCGAGGTGATGGGAATCGCCGGAGTTGCGGGCGAAGGACAGAATGCTCTGATGGCCGCGCTGATCGGCGAAGAGCCCGTCGCCCCTGCCATGATCGAGATTGAGGGCCAGCCCATGGGTCGGGCCAGCCCGACCGCCCGACGCCTTGCAGGGGCGGCCTTCGTCCCGGAAGAGCGGATCGGTCACGCGGCGGTGACCGAGATGGCATTGCCGCAGAACATCCTTCTCAGCCACCACCGAGCCGAACGTCTGGTGCGCGGCGGTTGGATCGACGGGCGCAAGATGCGCAATTGGTCTGAGAAAGTGCGGGCGGATTTCGATGTCCGCTCAGGCGCCGCACGACCCGTCGCCGGGGCTCTGTCCGGGGGGAACTTGCAGAAATTTGTGGTCGGGCGGGAGATCCTGCGCAAGCCTGGTGTCTTGGTCGTCTCCCAACCGACTTGGGGCGTGGATCCCGGGGCAGCCGCGGTGATCCGAGAAGCATTGGTCCGTCTGGCCGAGGATGGGGCAGCCGTTCTGGTGATCAGTCAGGATCTTGAGGAGCTCTTTGCGCTGGCTGATCGGATTGCCGTGATCCATGGCGGACGGCTTTCATCGCCAGAGCCGGTCGACGTGTTGACCGCCGAACGTGTGGGTCTGTTGATGGCCGGCGCGGCGGAGGCTGCATGATCACGCTCGAACGCCGTCCTGGTCCATCGGCATTGATGGGCCTCCTCTCGCCACTGATCGCGATCGCGCTGACGGTGGTCAGTGGGGCTGTGATTTTCGTTGTCATGGGGATGGAAGTCGGCAACGCGCTTTCGATCTACTTCCTCTCGCCCTTTCTCGATCCTTTCTCGCGTTCGGAACTGGTGGTCAAAGCTGTGCCGCTGGCGCTTATCGGCGCGGGTCTGGCGGTCAGTTTTCGAGCCAATGTCTGGAATATCGGCGCGGCGGGTCAGTACACGCTTGGTGCGATCGCGGCCGGTTGGGTTGCGCTGACTTTCCCCGAGGCGACCTCGCCTCTATGGCTGATCCCATTCCTGGCGGCTGGTGTTGTTGGCGGGATGGCATGGGCCGCGATCCCGGCGCTTTTGAAGACGCGCTTCCATTCCAACGAGATCCTGGTGAGTCTGATGCTCACTTATGTCGCCGCGCTGCTCTTGGATTGGCTGGTACGCGGGCCCTGGCGCGATCCGCTGGGCTTTGGTTTTCCACAAAGCAGGGATTTCGCCGAGGCGTTTCTCATGCCGCTTCTGGCACCTCCGGACAGGCTGCATGCGGGCGTGTTCTTGGCCTTGATCGCCGCAGCGGCGTTGGCTGTGATGATGGGACGGACGATCAAGGGCTTTGAGATTGCCGTGATTGGCGCGGCGCCACGCGCAGGGGCTTTTGGTGGGTTTGACCAAGCGCGCGTAACCTGGTTTGTCCTGTTGCTCTCGGGCGGGCTCGCAGGACTTGCAGGTGCGATTGAGGTCTCAGCCACCGTGCGTCAGCTACAGCCTGACATTGCCGCAGGCTATGGGTTCACCGCGATCATCGTAGCCTTTTTGGGGCGCTTGAACCCCGCTGGGGCACTGTTGGGCGCCTTGGTCCTGGCGGTGAGTTACATCGGAGGTGAGAACGCGCAGATCCTGCTGAAACTGCCGAAAAACGTGGCTTATGTGTTCCAAGGGCTTTTGCTCTTCTTCCTGCTCGCGAGTGATACTTTGATCCGCTATCGGGTGCGGCTGGTGAGGTTGGCCTGATGGAAGCGTTTCTCGCCTCCCTATTGATTGCTGCAACACCGCTTCTGCTGGCGGCGACCGGCGAGTTGGTGGCTGAACGATCGGGGGTTTTAAACCTGGGCGTGGAAGGCATGATGCTGATGGGAGCGGTCTCGGCCTTTGCGGTGGCTTACACGACGGGCTCGCCGCTTTTGGCGATTTTGGCTGGCGCTGGGGCCGGCCTGGCAATGTCCATGCTGTTTGCGGTCATTGCTTTGTTCTGTCTGGCCAATCAAATGGCGACCGGGCTTGCTCTCACGATTTTCGGCATAGGGCTCTCGGGTCTGATTGGGCAGGATTTTGTGGGTTTGCCGATCGAGCCCCTCGCGCGGTTGGAGGTCGAGACAACCTTTGTAGGCCGGGTGCTGCTGAGCCATGACGTATTGGTTTACTTTGCCATTTTGGCACTTCTTGGGACGCATCTATTCCTGGACCACACTCGAGCCGGGCTGATGTTGCGGGCGGTCGGTGACAATCACAATGCTGGCCATGCTTTGGGCCTGCCCGTGCGTCTGATCCGGTTTTGTGCCGTTCTGTTCGGTGGCGGGATGGCCGGATTAGGTGGTGCCTATTTGAGCCTTGCATATACGCCGCTCTGGGGGGAGGAGATGACTGCTGGACGGGGATGGATTGCCTTGGCGCTGGTGGTGTTTGCAACCTGGCGACCCTTGCGGCTTTTATTCGGGGCTTGGTTCTTTGCGGCTGTCACGCAATTGCAGTTCTATGGCCAGGACTGGGGGATTGCGCTGCCAAGTCAGTTTCTTGCTATGGGGCCGTATCTGGCGACGATCTTGGCGCTTGTGATCATCAGCCAAGCCCCGAGCCGGAGCCGGGTGACGACACCTTCGGAGATTGGCCGACCATTCCGGGCGGAGCGGTAGGCGCCGCCCGGAAAACTTTGCGCCGGGGGGCACCCAGCGTGACCCCTTTGGGGCCACGACTGCCCGCCCACCCGGCCATGCGTTTGCAGCCTAGCGTCGGCCGATCCGCCGGGCTGGGCCGTCAAAGGTTGGCAATGACATCACAAAGGGATCCGTGCGGTAGCCAAGTGCTTGTTCCTCGAGGATCCCGATCGAGATCTCTTCGCCCATTCGCGCACTGTCGGAATAGTCCGAGTAGTAGTGCACTCCGCCCATATTGCGCCCGATCGAGATATTGGCTGCGAGCTTGTTCAACTCACCTTCCAGAGTAAGCGGGCAGTCAATCTCGCGTTCCTCCAGCGATTGGCCGTCGTCGGAGACTACAAATTCAACCGGGATATCGCCCTTCTCGTAGTGTTTGAAGACATAGCCGTAGGCCTCGCCATTCTTCTTCGGCACATTGCAGCTCTTGGATTTTAAGAACAGGGTCCCAGTGTCGAAGAATGCCTTGAGAATGGTCACGCAGGCGCCTGCAACGGTCGCATGTCCAGCGCCATAGGCTGGGTGCATGGGGGAGCCTTCTTGGAACGCCATCGGCAGGAGAGCCGTTGCGTGTGCCGCATCGCCTGGATTGTCGGCGGTGTTCTTGGCGATCACCGCTTGCACCGTGGGTTTGATCGCATCGGCGAGATCGATGAAGGCGCCGCAAAGGCTCGGATGGGTTTTGTTGATCTGCGATTTGGGGTTCTTGATATCGCCGGTTGCGTTGAAGGTCCGGTCACGTTCGATCCGCGCTGCGAGGGCTTCGGGACGCAGCCGGATATGGTTGTTGAACTTCTGGAACCGCACGGCTTTGAGACCTCGCGTGGCCACTTCGCACACCAGAGTGAGGATGTGTGGACCACCATAAAGCGCGAAGCCGCCCGCCTGACGCGTCAGCTTCTCCTGCGTGAAGTTAGGCCGTGTGTCAAACAGAGTTCCACCGCCAGAAAGCGCATCAAAGGCCGGGTCAAACGGTGTTCCCATGCCGAGCAGTATGAGGGCTGCGTTCAAATAGGCCTCGTAAAGCGCATCATCATGGACATAGGTCGCAAGATCGCGCGGGGTTGACATAAAGCGCCTGCCACCGGCGAACAGATCGCCATTATCGCGCACGTCATTGCCGTTCTGCACACGTAGCCAATCGTCCCAACTGGTCATCCAGTTGGTCTCGGTCGCGATTGGCACACGCTGGTCGATCTGTAGGGCTCCATAGGTGATGCGGCCATCTTCGACCCCAGAGGTGCCGGTTTGATCGACATTGCCGATCAGCATGAACTGCGAGAGGTAGCCGCCGACATCGACACCGGGCGAGGAGCCACGGAACACGGTTTGCTTGTCGAGCGCGCCGGACGCATCGGTCTTGCGCGACCGGCTGCCCTTGAACCCTGAGACGCGGTAAGGCAGTGCGTTCAGACGGGCAACTGCGTCATCGAGCGTGCTGCCACCGCCATCGCGAAAGTCGTTCAGCGACGCGTCATGGAGAATTCCGAGCTCGTAGACCTCGGCCATCTCGAACGCGAGTTCGTCTGAGCCGAGCCGTGGCGCGGGCGCCATTGTGACGGCTTGCGGATCGGGCCCTTCGAGTTCGTAGACAAGTCCCGCCGTCGGGGCTTCCCACTTGCGGCGTTTGAACTTCTTCTTTGTGCCGGGCTTGGTGTCGGGGGCAGGGACAGGCACCGCGCTTGTGAAGGGATCGATAAAGCCATTGTCGATTGCCGCGCGAAATGCCTCGAAATGCAGCGGATCTTTGACCAAGCCGGTCTTGCTGTCATGGGCGAGGCCTTTGGTGAAGCTCATGGCGTAGTTGGCGCAGGAATAGGCCTGCTCATCGCCATTTGCGATGTGGAGGGGATGATCCCGGCTATAGGCGGTCTCGGCGGCTTCAATCCGGATCGCGCGGGCGGTTTGTTTCCGATCTTCTGTCATGGTTCGGCTCCTGATGTGGTGGGGAGTCACTCGCTAAAAACTCGCTTGCAACGGGTAATGGAGCAATTGTGCCAACCAAGGCGCGAATCAGGATGTGAGGTTTGTTACATCGCTTCGATCGGTTTCAGGAACCGGCCTGGCAACAGGTTTTGTGCAGATCCCGATCGGGGCTGTCTTCAGATCGTCTCAGCTTCGAGACCCTCGGTTGAGAGACCTTCGAGCTTCGGCATCAAGCTGAGCAGTTCGCGCGTATAGGCCTCGCGCGGATTGGCAAAGAGCACTTCTGTCTCCGCCACTTCGACCAGCTTGCCTTGACGCATTACGCCCACCCGGTTGCACATCTGCCGCACAACCGGCAGATCGTGGCTTATGAAGAGCATAGTGAGGCCCAGATGCTCTTGCAGATCTTTCAAGATGTTCAGGATTTGGGCCTGGATTGAGACGTCTAGTGCCGATGTGGGTTCGTCGCAGATCAGGAAGCGCGGTTGGGTTGCAAGCGCCCGCGCGATGGAAATCCGTTGGCGTTGCCCGCCAGAGAACTCATGCGGGTACTTTCGCCCAGCCTCCGAGCCGAGGCCGACGCGTTCGAGCAGTTCATCGACCCGGTTGCCGATTTCAGCGCCCGCTAAGATGCCGTGATGGCGTACAGGTTCGGCAACGATCTGGTCGACCCGCATGCGGGGATTGAGGCTGGAGAACGGATCTTGGAAAATCATTTGGATCTGGCAGCGATACTCCTCCAGCGCTGGGCCGCCAGTCAGCTGGGTTATATCCGTGCCGTCGAACAGGATCTGGCCATCATCGGCCGAGTAGAGCTTGGCGATGGTTCGGGCCATGGTGGATTTGCCCGAGCCGCTTTCGCCGACAAGGCCAAAAACTTCGCCATCGCGAATATCAAAGCTCACGTCATCGACGGCAGTGAACCAGCTGCGCCGAGAGGGGAAAATCGAACTGCGCTCAACAAAACGCTTCGAGACGCCCTTCACCTCCACCAGTTTGCCACTGGCCGATGGCGGCGGTTTCGGCCAATTCCGCGCGAGATCGCTGATCTGGAACTTGATCTCCCGCCCGCCATAGGAGATCTGCGGAAATCGATGAACCTTCAGCGTTGGCCGGGGAACAGCGGCGATCAGCGACTTGGTATAGGTGTGCTGCGGGTGGCCGAGCACCTCGGT
>JBCDAS010000087.1:0-13612 GCA_039185235.1 Pseudomonadota bacterium | reverse complement strand
TGGCCATTCTCGTATCCCTTCAAGGATTTGGGATACTCCTTAGACAACTGTCCAGTCCGCCGGAACCACTTAAGTGCTCGGTCAGGCGGTCCTCGACGGACCGGCCCTGCAGAACTCTGCGTTGGGTCGGGCAATGCTGGCATAACGGCATGAAGCAGATGTCAGCGAACAAGCCGTTGATCGACCCCGCAGATGCCAATGGTCTGAAGTTCCGGGTCCAATCCTCGGACGTGCTTGTCGCTCAGATGGAAGCGATCGGGGGTACGCCGCAAAAAATGGCGTTCTCGGAGGTCTATGGCGCGCTCCAGCAGGGCGTTGTCGATGGGCAAGAGAACACCTGGTCGAACATTTTTGGCAAGAAGTTCTTCGAAGTGCAGGACGGTGTGACCGAGACCAATCACGGCATCATCGACTATTTGCTCGTGACCTCGGTCGACTGGCTCGACAGCCTGGATGCGGATGTGCGTGACCAGTTCCTGACGATTGTGGCGGAAGTCACCGAGAGCCGGAACAAGGAATCAACCAAGGTCAATGATGAGGCCAAGCAAGCTATCATCGCGGCTGGCGGCACTGTCCGGACGCTGACGCCTGAGCAGCGGGCCATGTGGGTCGAGACCATGAAGCCAGTTTGGGCCAAGTTCGAAGGCGATGTGGGCGCTGAGAACATCGCGGCCGCACAGGATGCAAACAAGCTGACCAACTGATCCCAATGAGATCCTAAAGACCGCGCGGTCCGGCAGTCCGGGCCGCGCCCATAATCAAAAAATGGGGGAAACGAAGATGGCCAAGGCCAAATCCTTCTTCGATCACATCGAGGAGCGTCTCATCGCCGTTATCTTGGGATCGATGACCGCGATCACCTTTGCCAATGTCGTCGCCCGGTTCATGAATACAAATATACTCTGGGCACTCGAGGCGACGGTTTTCCTTTTTGGCTGGCTGGTTCTATTGGGCGCCTCTTACGCGGTGAAGATCCGGGCACATCTGGGCGTCGATGCGATCATCAACATGTTGCCGATGGGCGGGCGGAAAACCCTCGGTCTGTTCGCAGCGTTCTGTTGCCTTACATACGCCTTCCTGCTGCTTAAAGGCGCTTGGGATTACTGGGCGGTCTTCGCCGATTTGCCTCCAACCTCGGGCCGCTGGTTCCCAACCGGATTTGCCGAGAAGTTCCGCAGCCAGTCTTTCTACGAAGTGCAGGACATCCCGATGATGCCTATGTTCGGGTTTCTAGAAAGCTGGATCAATTATGACGAGGCTTATGAGAAGCTTCCGAAAGTCATCCCCTATATCGTCCTTCCGCTCTCGATGGCGCTGCTTCTATTCCGTTTCGCTCAAGCCACTGTCGACATCTACCGCGGACGTGCCTCGACCCTGATTGCCAGCCATGAGGTTGAGGAAGCGGTCGAAGACGCTGCCAAAACCCTTGCCGCCGCCGAGCGTAAGGAGGGCTAATCGATGGAAGTCGCGCTCCTCTTTGGGCTGATCATCTCCCTCCTGCTTTGTGGCGTGCCGATCGCGGTCGCCCTAGGCCTCTCCTCGATGCTGTTCCTTTTGGTGTTCTCGGACAGCTCGCTCGCCTCGATCGCGGGCACCCTTTTTGAGGCGTTCGAGGGGCATTTCACGCTGCTGGCGATCCCTTTCTTCATCCTCGCCTCCAGCTTCATGTCGACCGGTGGGGTGGCGCGCCGGATCATCCGCTTCTCGATCGCCTGTGTCGGGCACTTCCCGGGCGGCTTGGCGATCGCGGGGGTGTTCGCCTGCATGATGTTCGCGGCCCTCTCAGGCTCATCGCCGGCCACCGTGGTCGCGATCGGGACCATCGTGATCGCAGGAATGCGCCAGGTCGGCTACTCCAAGGAATTCGCGGCAGGCGTGATCTGTAATGCAGGGACGCTTGGGATCTTGATCCCGCCCTCGATCGTCATGGTGGTCTATGCGGCCGCGGTGGAAGTCTCGGTTGGGCGCATGTTCCTCGCAGGCGTGTTGCCTGGTCTGCTCGCGGGCCTGATGCTCATGGTGGCGATCTATGTGATCGCGAAGATCCGTGATCTGCCCAAAGGCGCCTGGGCCGGGTGGGGTGAGATCCTCGCTTCGGCGCGGGATGCGGCTTGGGGCCTCCTTTTGATCGTCATTATTCTGGGTGGGATCTATGGAGGGATCTTCACGCCGACCGAAGCGGCGGCGGTTGCTGCGGTCTATGCCTGGGTTGTTGCCACGTTTATCTACCGGGATATGGGGCCGCTCTCGACCGCCGAAGGCGAGCGGAACATCCCGCTCTGGCAGAAACCGCAGTCGTTGGTGACGGCTTTCATCCACCCCGACACCCGCCAGACCCTGTTCGATGCGGGCAAGCTGACCATCACGCTCCTCTTCGTCATCGCCAATGCGCTGATCCTGAAACATGTGCTGACCGAGGAACAAATCCCTCAGCAGATCACCCAAGCGATGCTTGCGGCAGGCCTGGGGCCCGTCATGTTTCTGGTCGTGGTCAATGTGATCCTGTTGATCGGAGGGCAGTTTATGGAGCCCTCGGGTCTCTTGGTCATCGTGGCGCCGCTTGTCTTCCCGATCGCGATCGAGCTTGGCATCGATCCGATCCATCTGGGCATCATCATGGTGGTCAATATGGAGATCGGGATGATCACCCCCCCAGTTGGCTTGAACCTCTTCGTGACCTCGGGCGTCGCGGGCATGCCGATGATGGCGGTTGTCCGGGCGGCGCTGCCGTTTCTTGCTGTCCTCTTCGTCTTCCTGATCCTGATCACCTATGTGCCATGGATCTCAACCGCGCTACCCAATGCCGTCATGGGGCCGGAGTTGATCTTGAAATAGCGCTTAGGACAGCGCACGCCGGATCAAGTTGAGGCCGAGAAGGAGGAAGAGGATCAGGACGGCGATGCGGAACCGCTCGGTATCGAGCCTGCTGCGGATCCTCTCACCGATCTGAAAGCCGAGCAGCGCCGGCACGGTCATCGCGGCGCCTAGGAGATAGTCACTTCCCGACATCATGCCGTTTTGGGAGAATGTAACCAATAGCGGCGTTGTCCCGACGAAGATGATCAGGCCAGAGGCGCGGACGAACTCCTCCTTCTCGACCCGGCGGCCGGTCAGGTAAACGATCATAGGCGGCGCCCAGATCGCGGTGAGACCACCCAATGCACCGGCTACACTGCCCGCGATGACTTGACCCAATCGATCATAGCGCGCGGCGATCTTCGGCGGCTTCCAGCCGAGACTGATCGCCGAGAAGGCAACGACGACACAGCCCAGGACAAAGATCAATGTGTCGGTCTGGATCAGCGCGGTGACCCCGAGGCTGAAGACCAGGATCATCGCGACAAGGCACACTAGGAATGACTTGTAGCGCTGGATCGCGCCCGGAATGTCACCAGAGCGCCAGACTTGCCAGGCATTGGTGAGCATGGACGGCACGACAACCATCGCGATTGCCGCGCGCGGATCGATAATCTGAGACATCATTCCAACGGCTGCAGTCGGCATACCGATCCCGACCGTGCCTTTGATGGTTCCGGCGAGAAGCCAGATCACGGTGAGGATCAAGAGCAGTCCGGGGTCGAGCTCCATGGGCTCGGGCAGCCCGGATCAGAACGGAATTTCGTCGTCCATCCCGCCCATATTTCCGCCCGTTCCGCCTCCGCCGACTTGACCGCCGCCAGAACTACCTCCAAAGGAGCCGCCGCCGTAGTCACCGCCGCCACCCATACCGCCGCTATCGCTTCGACCATCGAGCATGGTGAGTTCGGAGCGATATGGGCGGAGGGCCACTTCGGTTGTGTAGCGATCCTGTCCGCTTTGATCTTGCCATTTGCGGGTTTCGAGTTGGCCCTCGATATAGACTTTCGATCCTTTGCGCAGATAGCGCTCGGCGACATTCGCAAGCGGTTCCGAATAGATCTCAACCCGATGCCACTCGGTGCGCTCGCGCCTCTCGCCCGTGTTGCGATCCTTCCAGTTCTCCGAGGTGGCCAAGCGCAGAGAGCAGACTTTCCCGCCATTCGAGAAGCTGCGCACTTCCGGGTCTGCGCCCAGGTTTCCAATCAGGATCACTTTGTTGACGCTGCCTGCCATTATGGCCTCCCTCCGAGCAATGCGAATCTATATCTTGTGGTGCAGACTAGCCCGGGCCCAAGTGGGATGGCGAGTCTGGATTTCCCTAATCGATCGTTGAAGAACAGGGTTAGCTGAGTGTTAACCGGGAAAAAGAAAGGCCGCCACCCTGGGGGAAAGGTGACGGCCCACTTGACCGGATCGCGCCCTCTCACGAGGGAACGTTGGGGGAAAGGATCAGGCGCCGATCCGGTGCATATCGGCCAGGGTCAGGCCGAGATCTTCACGCTCCGCTGGCGAAAACGCCCGCAGGTCGCGCTGGCTCGGTCCCACGAGGGTGCTCACCAGGCTCGCCACGAGACCCGTGGCGCGGGGGAAGGCGGTGTTGGTTTGACCGAAAGTGGTGTTGGCCATTTTAGTAACTCCAAGAAGGGTTTAGGTTGTGTCATCTCGCTGATTGCGATGAGACATATCTGGGCTCACCAAAGCGATTTTACAATTGCAATCGCTGCATGACCCCCATGCAATTTGCGCATGATTTGTGAAAGGTTGATAGCGGCCAGTCGCCGCGAAAAGCTGGCGCTTGTTCTTGTTTCGTGCTAGCGAGGGGAAAAGCAACGAGCAGGTCAAATGAGGATCATCGGGTTTGACCCTGGGCTAAGGCAAACCGGCTGGGGTGTTGTCGAGGTTAACGGGCAGAAGCTCCGCCATATCGGAAATGGGGTGTGCCGGTCGGGCGATGGCTCACTGGCGCAACGGCTGGCGCGCCTTCATGAAGAAATCGAAACTGTTATGCGCGAGATGCAGCCGGATCAGGCAGCGGTCGAGCATACTTTCGTCAATAAAGACGCTGCCGGAACACTGAAACTCGGCCAAGCACGGGCGATCTCGCTTTTGGTTCCGGCGCAGCATGGGCTGCCGGTGGCGGAGTATGCGCCCAACGCGGTGAAGAAGGCCGTGGTTGGTGTTGGCCATGCGGAGAAGGCGCAAGTCCTGCATATGGTCAAGCTGCTTCTGCCAGGGGTTCAACCGGCTGGCCCGGATGCCACTGATGCGCTGGCGATCGCGATTTGCCATGGTTGGCAAGGGGCGGCGAAGGCGCGGCAGGCAGCGGCTCTGGCGGCCCTGTCATGATCGGCAAAATCACGGGGCGCGTTGATTATGTTGCCGAAGATCATGTGCTGGTCGATACGGATGCGGGCATTGGGTATGAGATCTTCTGTGCGACCCCGACCTTGCGCCAGATGCCTGAGGCGGGGGAGTGGGTGGCGCTCTACACAGAACTGGTCGTGCGCGAGGATTTGATGCAGCTCTATGGGTTCGAGAGCCGGGTGGAGCGCGAATGGCACAGGCTTTTGGTCTCGGTACAGGGGGTAGGAGCGAAGGTGGGGCTTGGCATTCTGGGTGCCCTGGGCGCATCGGGTGTTGCGCGCGCGCTGGCAGTTGGTGATGCGCCTGCGATACGCACAGCGCCCGGAGTTGGGCCCAAACTTGCAACCAGGATCGTGACGGAGTTGAAGGGCAAAGCACCGGATGTTTTGGCGTTGACGTCAAGCGCCGCGGGGGCGGCCAGGCCCGCAAGCGGGCCTAGGGCGGCGATCGCCGCCTCGCCCGGGTCAGAGACCCGGGCGCCCGCCCGGCGTCCCGCTCAGGACGAGAGCGCTTTGGTGGCAGAGGCCGAAGCCGTCTCAGCCTTGGTGAATTTGGGGTATGATCGGACTGAAGCCGCTGCCGCCGTGGCGGAAGTTGGCGGTGACGGGGTGGCGGAGATGATCCGCAACGCCTTGCAGAACTTGGGACAAAACCTGTGACCGAGCCTTTGATCGAACCGGACCCGCTGCTCAGAGGCGCTGCACAGCCGCCCGATGAAGCCGAGCGGGCATTGCGACCTGAGAGCCTGGATGACTTCACAGGCCAGGCTGACGCACGCGCCAACCTTCGGGTCTTTATCGAGGCAGCGCGGCGCCGGGGTCAGGCGATGGATCATCTTTTGCTTTATGGCCCTCCTGGGCTGGGCAAGACCACCCTGGCGCAGATTGTCGCCCGAGAGTTGGGGGTTAACTTCCGAATGACCTCGGGCCCGGTGATCGCGAAACCGGGCGATCTGGCAGCTGTTTTAACCAACCTTGAGCCCCGTGACGTCTTGTTCATTGATGAGATCCACCGGCTCTCGCCTGTTGTCGAGGAGATCCTCTATCCGGCCATGGAGGATTTTGAACTGGATCTGGTGATTGGCGAAGGGCCTGCCGCGAGGACTGTGCGGATTGACTTGGCACCCTTCACTCTGATCGGCGCAACAACGCGGTTGGGGCTGCTGACGACACCGTTGAGAGACCGATTTGGTATCCCGACCCGGTTGGAGTTCTACACAGATGCCGAATTGACCGAGATCGTGGGTCGCGCCGCCCGGCTCATGGGATTGCAAGCAGATCCAGACGGCATTGCCGAGATTGCCCGTCGCGCCCGTGGCACGCCGCGGATTGCCGGGCGGCTCTTGCGCCGGGTTTCGGATTTTGCCTTGGTCGAAACCGAGGGTCATGTGAGCAAGGATCTCGCCAACCGGGCCTTGCACCGGCTGGGGGTCGATCAAAAAGGCCTCGACGGGGCGGACCGGCGCTATCTCAACATGATTGCCGAGCATTATGGTGGCGGTCCGGTCGGGATAGAGACCATGGCGGCGGCGTTATCGGAGGCGCGCGATGCTCTGGAAGACGTGATCGAGCCCTATCTCATGCAAGCGGGCTTGGTGAACCGAACGCCGCGGGGCCGGATGCTCACACAAACGGCATGGCGGCATTTGGGGTTGGCGCCGCCGAAGCCAAGCTCTGATCTTTTTGACGAGGGGTGAGCGGCGCTCATTCAACCAACTGCCCGATGCTCCATCATCCGACGAGCGACCTATTCTCAACGAGGAGCTTGATCGAGGCGATGCGGACTTCGCTGGTCGCGTGGTCACTTGGTGCCACTGTTTGGAGGTTATGCGATAAAGTTCGATCCGACCGAGGCTGTCGAAGCCCCAGGTGGTGCGGCAACGGAAGGCGGTGATCTGGCTGGTCAGGCGGGCGCTGGGCATTTATGGCTGAGGCATGACTGAAGAGACTTTGGAAGCCCGCGTCGCGGCGTTGTTCACTCGAGGAGATCAAAACTTTCGCTTCGCACGCTGGGGGCGGGCTTTAGCGCCGGTCGTCTATGGGACGAATGACGAGGGGATCCGGGTGGTCGAGGAGGCATTGCGTTCGGTCGCCGGGTTGGCTGGGCTGCAGATCACCGAACTTGACCCAGAGCTTGGCGCTAATTTCATGGTCTTCTTCTCCCGCAACTGGGAAGAGCTCAATGAAGTCCCGCATCTGGGCAAGTTGATCCCGGATCTGGCGAAACTGGTGACCATGTTGACTGCGTCCGGCGCCAATCAGTACCGGATCTTTGGTTTTGACGAGACGGGCGCGATCAAGATCTGCATCACATTGTTGCGCTACGACCAAGACTTGCAAAAGGTCTCGGCGCAGACGCTGGCGGTTAGCCAGTGCTTTCAGGCGCTTTTGTTGTGGTCAGACCACGCTTTCACAAAAGAGAGCCCGATTGCCTTGATCGATGATGGGCGTTGCATCGTGAAACCATGGTATGCTGATCTGGCGCGCGCGGCTTATGATCCGGTGCTGCCCGTTGCGGGCGATGATCCGAGCCTGGCTTTGAGGTTGGCGGCGCGCCTCAAACGGATGGAGGATGAGCGATGAGATCTCTTTTCATATCAACCCTCGCGCTGGGGCTCTTGGCAGCACCTGCCATGGCCCAGCAAGTCGCGGCAAAGGCCGGTTCAGCAGTGACCAAATTCGATGGGGCCAGCCATGATCAGTATTTCGGCGATCCGATGGAATGGGCCCGATTCCAGATGGTCCTGACGACGCAAGAGTTCCGGGAGGTCCGGCAGGGCACAGAACAAAACACCTTCACGCGGCTTGAGGATGGCTATCTTGTGCTGACCGGATGCTTGGTGCGCGCCTGCATGACCACGCGCGCTGGGCTCGCGGTTCATGTAGAGACGGGAGAGGCCATGGCGGTTATCTGGCAACGTGATCGTGAGCCGCGGGTGTTTGGCGTTTCTGAAGGACGCTTGCCGCAATCGCTTGCGATCCTGGCGAATTCCGGCGCGCTTTGACGCCGCATTTTCTCCCCTGCCGGATCTATTACGAAGACACGGATCTGCAGGGGATCGTCTATTATGCGAACTACTTCAAGTTTATCGAGCGCGGTCGGACAGAAGCTCTGACAGCGCTCGGCATCGATCAGATGGTGCTGCTCGAGACACATCGAGTGATGTTTGTTGTCCGTCGGGTCGAGGCGGATTACCACCACCCTGCACGCTTCGGAGATGACCTCTTGATCCGCACCCAGATCGCCTCGGTCGGTGCCGCGTCTTTGATCATGGAGCAAGGGGTCTATCGTGGTGACACCCTCCTCTTTGCAGCGGTCGTCAAAATTGCCGTAATCGATGGCACGGGCAAGCCCGCGCGGATGCCAGCGGCGTTGCGCCAGAAGCTGCTGGAGGGGGTATGAGCGCGAAAGAACCTCAGATTGGCGATGCGATGCGTCAGGCGTTCAAAAAACAAGGGTTCATGCAGACCTTGGGTGCCGAACTGACCGCGCTTGGCCCAGGGACCTGCGAGATTCAGGTGCCCTTTGGCCCTGGTCTTACCCAGCAGCATGGCTTTTTCCATGGCGGCGTTATCGCCACATTGGCCGATAACGCCGCTGCTGGTGCCGCTTTCACCCTTTTCGAAGATGGCCGTCAGCCACTCACGATAGAGTTCAAAATCAGCTTCCTCGCGCCCGCTGCTGGTGAGCGCCTGATTGCCCGGGCAGAGGCTCTCGCGCCAGGGCGCAGCGTTTCTCACACCCGCTCAGACATCTTTGTGGCCGCAGAGGGCAAAGAACGCTTGGTCGCAACCGCGCTCGCGACGATTAAGGCCACGAAAGCCGTTACAGAACTCTAAGTGATCACGGTCACGCGAAGCGCAGTTGATCCGGCAATGTGTTTCGTCGCATTAACCAAGGTGGTCGATCTTTGAGTGGAAATGCCTCATAGTGGACCCATGCAGGCAATAGAGTCGCCAGAGCGACCAAGCCTTTGGGCAGTTGAGGTTATGAGCGGGACAACATCATGGATATGATGGGTGCAGGTCTGGTGTATCTTCTTGGCTTTGCGCAGGCTGCTGGTGAAACGGCTCAGTTGAGTGGCACTACCGGCCCGGCGGAAGTCGACTTTTCAGTCTACAATATGTTCATCAGCGCGACCTGGGTTGTGCAGGTTGTGATGCTCATTTTGATTGCCGCCTCGTTCTGGTCTTGGGCGATCATCATCGAGAAGAGCCTTTCGTTTCGGCGACTAAGCGGCCAGAGCCGCCGGTTTGAGGATACGTTTTGGTCGGGCCAGCCCTTAGATGAGTTATTCGACCGGATTGGCGACGGAGGGCGCTCGCCGATCGAGCGGGTCTTTACGTCGGGCATGACCGAATGGCGCCGGTCGTTTGCCAAAACCGGTGGGTTCATCCCGGGAACCATGGCGCGTGTTGATCGGGCGATGAATGTCGCGATTGCGCGCGAAAGCGCCGAGATCAACCGTCGGCTCTCGTTTCTCGCAAGCGTCGGCTCTGCGTCTCCTTTTATCGGCCTCTTTGGTACGGTCTGGGGGATCAAGACAGCGTTTGAAGACATCGCGACCCAACAGAACACCAATCTTGCGGTTGTTGCCCCCGGTATTGCCGAGGCGCTGTTGGCGACCGCACTTGGTTTGCTCGCGGCAATCCCGGCAGTCATTGCCTATAACCGCTTGCTCTCAGATGCGGAAAGCCTGACCGGAGCGATTGAGAACTTTGCGGACGAGTTCAACACTATCCTGAGCCGCCAAATTGATCGGGCGGGACGGGAGGACGGCTGATGGGTGCAACGATCCCAGGGCGTTCCGCAGGTCGAACGCGGCGTGGTCGTCCGCGCGGGCAGCCGATGTCCGAGATCAATGTCACGCCCTTTGTCGATGTGATGCTGGTGCTCCTGATCATTTTCATGGTGGCAGCACCGCTTTTGACCGTTGGCGTGCCTTTGAACCTTCCTAAGACCACCGCTGAGGCCCTGCCGACCGAGGCGGAAGAGCCACTCACCGTAAATGTCGATCAGACCGGGGCGGTGTTCCTACAAGACCAACCTGTCGCCGATGATGGGTTGTTGGAGAAACTCACCGCGATCCGCGAGGCGCGGGGTCCGGAGGGTGGCAAGGTGTTCCTTCGTGCCGATCAGGCGCTTGAATATGGCCGGGTTGCTCAGGTCATGGCTTTTCTGCGCAATGCGGGCTTCACCCAAATCGGCCTGGTGACGGATCAGGCGGAGCCCGGCGTGGAGTAGGTGATGCGCAACGGTGCCCTCATCTCCGGATCATTGCATGGGATCGCCATCCTTGCGGTTGTCATCAGCGCCGAGTGGTTGCATGCAGAGGACAATAAACCCTTCCAGGTCACCGAGGTTTCGCTGATCGATGGTGCCGATTTCGATGCTTTGGCCTCAACCGCGCCGGTTGTTCAGAATCAGGGGCCTGCGGATCTCAGCGATCCGAGTGAAACGGATACAGCACCTGATGCAGCTCAGGCCGAGGACAGTACAGTGACAGCATCGGACACGTCGCTGCTGTCCTGGAGTGTGCCGGAGCCCCAGGCAAAGCCAGACAAGCCCGAGATTGCCTTTGCTCCCCCACCCACAAATGTGCCGACCGAGGCGCCCCGCCCCTCGATTGCCGAATTGCCGAGCCCGGATTTTTTGCCCAATCAGGCGAAAGAGCCTGAAAGCAAGCCCTCGACTGAACCGTTGCAACCCCTCGCCTCGGCGCAGCAGCCGCCTGCCCCGGCCCCCAGACCACTTCCCTTGCCCGAACCGGCCCCTGAGGAGGCAGATAAACCCGACGAGCGCCCAGAAGAGCCGGAAGAGGAAGAGCTTGCCGAGCAGCAGCCAGACGCCCCTTTAGCGCCAGCGCCGCAGGAGGCGCGCCTTCCAGTGGCCAAACCGGCCGACCAGGCCGCCGCTGCCGTGGCCGCTCGCAAGACCGACCCCGTAGCGGCTCAGCCACCCGCGCCCGAGGAAGATCCGAAGACTGCCGAGGCTGAACCCACAAAGCCAAGCGGCTCTCAATCCATATTTGCGCAGAACATCACGAAGGGTCAGAAAGACGCGCTGCAACTCGGGATCAAGCAGCACTTCGTGTATAATGGGTCGCCGGATCGCCGCCTTTGGGTGAAGATCGCGATCGAGGTGGATCGCACCGGCAAGATCATCGGCAAGCCGACATTGCTTGGGGCCGAAGGCGGCACCGACCAGGCACAAAAGACGCTTTTTGATGCTGGGCGCCGCGCACTGATCAAGGCGCAGAATGCAGGTGAGTTCCGCAAGCTCCCTGTTGATAAATACAACGCTTGGAAACTTATCCACGTGCGTTTCACCCCCACTGCCATCGGGTTTAGCTCATGACCGTCCTCTTCCGCCTCCTTCTGTGTGTGTTTTTCGTGGCCATCCCTTTGAGCGGGACGGCGCAGACGGCACCACCGTTAGAGCTCGATATCTCAGGGGCGCAGATCGAGCCGCTGCCCATCGCGATTTCGCCCTTTCTGACACAAGACCCAGCACTCGCTGAACGCACGCAAGATCTGATGGGCGTGATCGAGAACAATCTCGAGAAGTCTGGCCTCTTCCGCCTGATCCCAGAGGCCGCTTTCATTGCGCCGGTCAGCGATTTCAACACGGATCCAACCTATGCCAATTGGCGCACAATCAATGCGGATGCGCTGGTCACTGGCACTGTTTTCACGGCCGAGGATGGCCGTCTGCAGGTTCAGTTCCGGGTTTTTGACACCAATGCCGAGACCCAGCTCGACGGGTTGCAATTTCTCGCCAATCAAGAGGATTGGCGCCGGGTTGCGCATAAGGTTTCAGACGGGATTTACTCCAGCCTCACGGGCGAGAGCGGGTATTTTGACAGCCGGATCCTGTTTGTCGACGAGAAGGGTCCGAAAGGCGACCGGCGTAAGCAACTCGCGATCATGGATCAGGACGGCGCAAACCTGCGCTTGCTCGGCGGGACGTCAGGCCTTGTTCTAACGCCCAGGATCTCGCCCGATGACCGGACGCTGCTCTACATCTCTTATGACACCGGTGCGCCTCAGGTCTTTGTCTATGACCTTGAGACCGGACAACGCGAGCGGCTTGGCAACTTCCCGGGCATGAGTTTTGCGCCGCGATTCTCGCCCGATGGACGTTCGGTGATCATGTCGCTCTCGCGCGATGGCAACACGGATGTCTATGCGATGGATCTGGCAAGCAGACAGCTGCGTCGCCTCACGCGTCATCCGGGGATCGACACCTCCCCCTCGTTCTCGCCCGATGGCAGCCGGATCGTGTTCGAGAGCGACCGGGGCGGCAGCCAACAACTCTATGTCATGCCAGCGCTCGGCGGTGCTGCGACCAGAGTCAGCTTCACAAAAGGAACGTATGGCACGCCGGTTTGGTCGCCCCGGGGCGATCTCATTGCCTTTACCAAGATCCTTCAGGGCGTCTTTCATATCGGTGTGATGCGGCCGGATGGCACGGATGAGCGCCTGCTCTCGAGTAGTTTTCTGGAAGAGGGGCCGAGCTTCTCACCGAATGGGCGCATCCTGGCCTTCTACCGTGAGAGCCCAGGTCAGAATGGCAAACCGCAGCTCATGTCGGTGGATGTAACCGGCCGCAATCTTCGCCAGGTGCCGACGCCGAATGCGGCGTCAGACCCGTCTTGGTCGCCTTTGCGCAACTAGGCTAACGGGTCCTGCAGGGCGGGCAGGACCTCGGACGCAGCAACCCGCCCAATCACCGCTGGCCCTCCCCGAAACTGGCCAGTGAACGAGGTAAGGAGAGAAGACATGAAACTGACCCCGATCATCGCCATGGTTGCCGCCTTGGCGCTGGCCGCCTGCTCCAGTGACTCTGATCAGGTTGACGCTTCCGCGACGAATGCGGGTGGCACGACAGCAGGCCAGCCGCCCGCTGACACGGTCGAGTACTTCCGCCAAGTTGTTGGCGATCGCGTCTTCTTTGACACTGACCGCCATGATCTGAACCTGACCGCTCAGACGACACTGAGTGCGCAGGCGCAATGGCTTCAGGACAACCCGAACACAACGGTGATCATCGAGGGTCATGCCGATGAGCGGGGCACACGGGAATACAACCTCGCGCTTGGGGCCCGCCGGGCAAACTCGGTCAAGGCCTATCTGGTTGCGCAAGGCGTTGCTGCTAGTCGGTTGAACACTGCGAGCTTCGGCAAAGAGCGCCCGATTGCGCTTGGTTCCGATCAGAACAGCTGGGCTCAGAACCGCCGCGCCATGAGCGTTGTCGCGGGCGCTCCATCCAGCTAAGACTGGGCCACTGGAACTGGGAGGAGAGCACCTATGTCCCTGACCCAAACGCGACCGGTCGTGGCCCGGTCTCTCCTTGGCCTTGTCGCAGCGGCGGTTCTGTCCGGCGCTGC
>JBCDAS010000086.1:0-13646 GCA_039185235.1 Pseudomonadota bacterium | reverse complement strand
CCGCAATCATAGCGCGCAAAGAACAAGGGAGGCCTGACGCGTGACACGAATTCTGATCGCAGATGACCATGATTTGGTCCGCGACACTATCTCGTCCTTTCTGGAGCGCGAAGGCCAGTACCAGATTGTTGTGGCCGAGGATTTCTATGCCGCTGAGCAGAAGCTGATTGAGGATGGACCCTTTGACCTCGTCTTGTTGGATTACGGGATGCCTGGGATGAGCGGCCTGTCTGGTCTTGAGAAAGCGATCGCGAAGAACCATGGCTATCCGGTGGCGATCATGTCTGGCACTGCCGATCGAGCGGTCGCGCAAGAGGCTTTGGCGGCCTCCGCTGCGGGTTTCGTTCCAAAGACGATGCCGGCCAAATCGCTCCTCCATGCAGTCCAGTTCATGCTGGCGGGCGAGCAATACGCCCCGGTGAAGTTCATGACCCAAGCCTCGGAGGCTGAGGCGCACCCGCTGGCATCAAAGCTCTCGGACCGCGAGATGCAGGTGCTGGATGGTCTTTGCAAAGGGCATTCAAACAAGGAGATCGCCCGCGATCTGGATTTGCAGGAGGTCACCATAAAGCTTCATGTGAAGACGCTTTGCCGCAAGCTGGAAGCCCGGAACCGAACCCATGCGGCGATGATCGCGAAGGAAGAAGGCCTTTACTGAAAGTCCGGCCCCCGCCGAGGGGGCTGGCGGGGGCCGGGCATCGACGGGAGCATGGATCAGATCAGGAGGCCGTCGATGACTTCGTCACGGAACGCATCGCCCTGATCGCGGCTGTCCGTGAGGTCCAGCGTGAAGGTGTCGATCTGGAGCGACACGGTTCCGTCACTGGACTGGAGAAGGTTGCTGGCAAGCCAAGCGTCAATATCGAGCTCTGCCGAGAGATTGAGCTCGCGGAGATCGATCCGATCCGCCTCAACCCCGTCGTTGCGAAAGTCGGTGATTAGATCGACCACCGCTTCGATCGCCTCCTCGCGGAAGACAAAGCGGTCGCTGCCAGCGCCCCCGGACAGGATGTCGGCACCTGTCGATCCATAGATCCGGTCATCGTCCAGTCCACCCGAGAGTATATCGTCGCCGGACCCTCCGTTCAGGTAGTCCTTGCCGATCCCTCCTGAGAGGATGTCATTGCCAGACCCACCCTTGAGGTAATCCGCATCCACACCGCCATCCAGCGTGTCATTGCCAGACCCACCGTCAAGACGATCAGCGCCCGTGCCGCCGGTCAGCGCGTCATTGCCAGACCCACCTTTCAGGACATCGGCGCCTGTACCTCCCTGCAATGCGTCATCGCCGGAGCCTCCGTCGAGCGTGTCGTCGCCGGTTCCGCCGTCGAGCGTATCATCGCCACTGGAGCCCAACAGCTGGTCATTGCCGAGCCCACCGGAGAGCACATCCTCCCCGCTATTGCCGGTCATGAGATCGTCGGCAAGACCGCCATAGAGGATGTCATTGCCCGACCCTCCGGCCATATCGTCGACGCCGTCACCACCGTAGAGGAGATCGTTGCCCGAACCACCGTTCAGCGTGTCATTGCCAAGTCCACCATCCAGCATGTCGTGACCGGCAGAGCCTGAGATGTCATCGTCCCCTGCCCCGCCATAGAGCCTGTCATCATCCTCGGGCAGCAGGTTGCCAAGCGCATCATAGCGGTTGCCGGCTGCATCATAGACCGAGAGCATTCCGGTCTTGCCGGAGCCACCATTGAGGATGTCATTGCCTTCATCGCCCTTCAGCGTATCGCCGAGGCTGTCGCCAAAGGCGATGTCCTCTCCGATCCCGCCGGATAGCGTGTCCTGCCCTGCCCCGCCACGCATCAAGTCGTCATAGGTCAGCTCGCCTTCGACCGTTGCAACCAGGCTGAGACCGCGCAACAAGACGCTGCTGTCGAGATCGACCTCGGCAAACGGGCTCTCCGCGGTCGGGTCAGCGGCACCATCATTCGAGTAGGACTTGGGCGAGGCCGACATCAGAACAAGCGTTGCTTCACCGGCATCCTCGTCGATGACCACACGATAGATCCCACCAGAGGTGCCAGTGGCATTGTTCATGTCGTGATCGCCACCGTTGCCACCAACATAGAGGTTGCCATCAGCATCATAGATCGCCGCGCCAAACGTCATCAGCGGTGCACCTGGCTGGGTCACCCCGTTGATCACCGTGCTGGTGACCTCGATGCTGGAGAACTGGGGCGTACCGGTCGAGATATTGACAATCAGAAGCGTCGCATTCGCCCCCTCAGCCGATGGTCGGCAAAGGCCTCGAAACGTCTGGGTCGATGCATCAAAGGCCAAGTCGTAGCAGTTCTCGACAAAGACACTCCGGTCGAACTTATAGACCGTGGTGACGGGATCGCCGTTTTCATCGAAACTGTCGACATCAATCACCGCCACGCGGTCCATGCTCGACTGGAAGGACCAGAGATTGCCCTGATCATCGAAATCCCCGGTCCAGGAGCGATACGGCGTCTCGCCAATGCGATAGCTGTCGCCCTTCGCATCGATCATCACCAGATCGCTTTTCGAGACCGCGTTGCCGAGCGCGTCCACACCGTTTCCGACTGCAATCGCATAGAGCAGATCGTCTTGCTTGTTGAAGCCCAATGAGTTGACATTCACCGTGCCCGGCGAGCCCGCAATTTCATAACTCTGGGTCGCTGTGTCAAAGACATAGAGCGTTCCGTTCAGCACTTGGTAGAGGTTCGCCTGACCATCCGCGAAGGCTGCGACTGTTTGGGTCTGCCCGCCGATCTCGACCTCTTTGTCATAGTAGAAGGCAGGGCCGTCAGTGTTGATCTCTTGCGCACCCTCACCTGGGCTGATCGAGCGGAAGGTAATCTCGGTCACACCTTCGTTGGCCGTGAACCGGATGGTGTGATCGCTGAAGGCGCCGCTATCGCTCGTAACAGTCTCAACGACGTCACCGTTCACCAAGACTTCGACAGCCGCGTTTGGCGCACCTGCGGCGAAGTTGGCCGCGAGTGAGAAGGCGATCTCGTAAACGCCGCCCGCCTCGGTTTGGACCGTTTGCGTCATCTCCTGATGACCGCCATCGAGATCAGTGACTGTCCAGGATCCGGTTTCGGCATATCCGCTGAACGAACTGACCTCCTCAGTGCCCTCGAGAAGGTTGGAATCGCCATAATCACCATAGAGCGTGTCGGCGTCTTTGCCGCCCGCAATCACGTCATTCCCCGCAAGGCCGATGATGATGTCCTGGTTTTTGGTACCGTCGAGGCTGTCGCTCTCGGCGGTTCCCAAGATCGGCTCGATTGCATTGCTGCTTAAGTCACTCATGTCTCACTCCATTCTTTTTGAGAGGTCTCACCAGCCGATGCCATCGATCCGCAGGTTCTCAGGCGCATCTTTGAAAAGCCGCACCACATCAATGACTTGCGTGTTGTTGTGGAGCTCTACCACCTCACGGAATTCATCGTTCGATTGGGTCACGATCAACGCCTGAGAGATCGTGGCAACCTCATCGGCCGAGGGCAGAAGCATCCGCGGCAACTCGTGGGCGAGGTTGCGCAATGCGCTGCCAGAGTGGCGGATATAGGCGAGCTGGCTGGCAATTGGCGTCTTGTCGGTGATCGCGGGGTCATAAGCGACGACATCGATCCCGTCCTCCCTCAGCGCTGCAATCACCTCGAGGATCGGGCTTTCCCGCAGATCATCGGTGCCCGGCTTGAAGCTAAGCCCCAGGACACCGACGCGGCGCGCACCGGTCGCCTTCACCATCTCAACCGCCTGGGCGATATGGGTCTGGTTCGAGGTCTGTAGGCTGTTGATCAGCGGCAGATCAGCGCCAACCGTCTCGGCAATGTGGCTGACCGCGCGGACTTCTTTGGGCAGGCAAGAGCCGCCATAGGCGAACCCCGGACGCAGGTAATAAGGCGAGAGATTGAGCTTCGTGTCCTGGCAGAAGATCTCCATAACCTTATGGCTGTCGATTGCCAGCGGTTTGCAAAGGCGCCCGATCTCATTGCCGAAGCAGACCTTGGTCGCGTGCCAGACATTGTCGACATATTTGACCATCTCGGCTGTCTCGATGGTGGTGAGGATCGGGTTCGGATCCACCGGCTCGTAGATCTTTGCAATGATCCGGGCAGAGCGTTTGTCGCTCGCACCGATCACTGTCTTCGGCGGCTCGCGGAAATCCGCGACCGCGACGCCTTCGCGGAGGAATTCGGGGTTAAAACAAACGCCGAAGTCGCGACCAGCTTTGAGGCCGGAGACAGCTTCGATTTCAGCAACCATAACGCCCTGTGTGGTGCCTGGCGGGATCGAACAGCGCATGACAACCACGTGGAAATCCGGCTTCTCCCGCAGGCCCCGGCCAATCGCGCGGGCGGCGTCGCGGATGTAAGTCGTGTCGCAACCACCATCGGCAGCCGTGGGTGTGCCGACCGAGACAAAGGTGATGTCTGACGCAATCACCGCCTGGGTCAGATCGGAAGTGGTCGAGACAAGCTCGTCGCGGACGCCCGCGGTGAGAAGCGCCTCCAATTCGGCCTCATGGATCGGTGACTGACCCTTGGCAATTGCCTCGGTCTTGGTGGTATCGATATCGACACCGATCACTTGGTGGCCTAGATCGGCAAGACAGGCGGTCGAGACCGCCCCGACATATCCAAGTCCCACGACACTGATGGTCGGCAGGTCTTCAACCAGTCTCAACTCGGCCCGTGAGGTCTGTGCAGTCAACAAATCAAACATGATCCAGCGCTCCTTCAAGTGTTGCTGGATGCGTTTTATGTGACTGTTTTCATTGAGTCTTTTGAGTGAAAGAGTAGTCGTATTGCTCTGATGGCGCGGCGGCTATCCTTTCGGATAAGGCAGATCTCGACCGGGTAGAGATCCCAATGTCAGCCGCAAGACTTTGGAGGCAGGTCAGCAGAAAACGACCGCAAGCCGATTTTGCTGAAAAACTGACGTTGCGGGCGGGCGACTCTCCCAATGGCTGGAGGGGCGTCCAGTCTGAGGACACCGCAAGTCATCCTAGCGAACCGCACTGATACAGAAATCATCTATGGTTTGTGTGTCCGCTGCAGAAAGCGCGCTTCGTTCGTAGTCGAACCGACCGTTTAGCGCGCAGCGTCTGATCTTTTGGTTTCGGTCAAACGCGTCGCTCTTCGAAGCCATCTTTGCATCGATGGTCAGCAGCGTCACGTCCCCCTCTGCGTTTGGTTGATCAAAAAACCCTTCGGCCAAGAGCAAATCAGGAGGGGCGTCTTTGAAGATGCCGGTCTCCGCGTCAAAGACGGTGAAGCCTTCGTCACTGTAGTTCCCTCTCACGGTGACAATATCGCCAGGCTCAACTCTGTTCGAAAGGTCGTTGATCAATCGGATTGCTCCGACTGAGCCGTTTGGATCGTAGCGACCAGTGACCTGGCCTCCGCTGCGCTCTGTTGGGGTGATGCGCGTTGCAACCACGCCGTCCATTGACCAGAACCCGTCGACGATAACGGATCCGGTCCTTGGCAGATCACCGATAACAGGCACGCCCATGACTTCGTTTGCGCCGGTTATCGGGCCGATCAGGACAGGCAGACGCCTTACCTCAATCGCTTTCCAGCCGTCCCCGTCCCGTTCAGCACGCAGTGATAGGGTCATGCCCATGCGCAGGTCTTCGACACGGTCTATCCCATCCAGCTCAACCATGTCGGGCAGATTAAAGCGCATACCCGCAACTTCGAACGTCGCAAGCCCGGTGACTTCACCAACCACACCGGTGCCAATGATGCCGCCTTCCTTCTCTTCGGCGCCCGCAAAACCAAAGCCGAAGCCGAGGATTAGGGCGAATACCAGTCGCCGCATCAGTCATGCTCCTTAATGTGCATAAACGCTCCGAGAACGAAGAGGTGGGATCCTTCCTCCGCCTGCTGCATCTCATCTGCTTTTTCATTCAGTGTTTGAAGCATGTGTTTCGCGAGCTTTGCGCCCTCTTCCTGAAGTTTGGCGACCGCTTCTTCGGTCAGGTGAGAATATCTGACCGCCTGATCCATCTGAGGTGTATCGCCGGAGATATTGCCCGCTGTCGTCGCCAGATGCGGAGCAAGCGTCGCCACAGCGGCACGCAGCTTTTCAGGGCGGTCCAGCGGCACGACGGCCGCATGGACAAAACTGAGGACGCCATCCTGCTCAATGACGTTTCCCGCAGCGATCAGGAGTGACAAAACCGTTGCCGGTGCCGCGTCGATCTTAGCACTACGGACCAGTGCGTCGAAGCCATCCTCCCCGCCGCGTTGCAAGGGACGAGGCGTTCCCTCGGTCGAAAATGTCGGATCATTCTGCCAGCGCGTCAGAACCCGCGCCGCTGCGATCGCGCGTTGGGGTGACGGGTCACGACGGTCCATGCGCTTGATGTCTTTGCGATGCACGCCTGTGCGCAGGCTGACATGGCTGGCCGTGGCGCCAGGATCGTCAGCCATCGCCGCTTGCACCATCGCAGACTTTAAGATTTCAACCGCGTCATTCAGAACAACGCCGTTATCGATCATAATCCGAGCGATCGGGGCGATTAAGGCCGCCAAGGACTGTTCAGCCGAGGCTTTATCGTCACTTGCCATCTTCAGTCTTCACACTGCTTCGATAGACACCGAGCCAACACTGTCTCCAACCGTAGAATAGCAGCCTGCCAAAAGGCCATGCTGAACTTTCCACAACTATTTGTGAAAACGGGTCAATTTGTAATGGGAAATTTTCCCATCAATCTGCATGTGTCAACTCAGACAGCCTGAAACCTGATCAGTGGCCAACCTCTGCTTCCGAGACTTTTGCTGAGGACGCCTGATACCCAACGAAGGAGAAAATCATGAAGAACTTGGCAATGGCTGCGGCGATTGCAGTTGCCGGGCTCACCGCCAGTGCTGCGAATGCCACCAATCAGCTTGCGACGGCAATTGGTGGTTACGACACGGTTGCCTACTTCAAGGATGGCGAAGCACGTATGGGCAAAGCAAAGTTCCACCACTTCTGGAACGGTGCGGTTTGGTTCTTCGAGACCGAAGCGAACCGAGACGCCTTCGCCGCCGACCCAGTTAACTTTGCGCCGGCAAACGCACCCAAGTATGATGGATATTGTGCGTGGGCTGCGTCTCAGAATTACAAGCGTCCAGGTGATCCCAATGTCTGGCAGATCGTCGATGATCGCCTCTATCTGTTTGTGCATGAAGGTGCTCGCGAGAAATGGCGGGCCGATATCCCGACCTATATCTCACAAGCTGACGACAACTGGACGCGGATCGCGCCTTACTGATGGCGATGTGACTTCGAAGATCTTCCGAAAGCACAAAACGAGCTCGCGACAGTCCTCAGACATCGCGAGCTCGGATGACTTACGGACGTTTGGAGACGACAAGACACCAGAAGACGCGCCTGCAAAATCAGATAGAGTTCTTCTTCAACCTGATCCAGCGTGAAGCGATCTTTATCTCGGCATTCAACATTGCCGTCTGAAATTCCGCAGAACCAGTCAACCACCTGACCCGCAAGAGCGTTTTAAACGGCTTCAAAACTGGCCTTCCGCCTATTTTGTGCTGCACAGCAGGATGCGGCAAGCCGAGGCGGCTCCAATCTCGGGCCTGAGCCCGTCGCGCCATGTCGCGAGGTGGCAGTGAGCTTCCAGCACCAATGCGAAGCTGCGGCCCCAATTCGCCCAAGAGCGTTACAAAACCGGCGAAGCCGATCGCCGAATCCAGTCTTTGACCGATAAGCATTGATCTCCGATGAAAATGGTCGGATAAATTTCGTCATGGATAAAATCGAGCCAGAGCGTCATCACCCGGCGGAGCCTGGTCAGATTACCAGGTTCACGATCCCTGGCTATTCACCCGAGACTGATCTTCGAATTGCCCGTGTCGCGCCTGGGCTCAGCATCACACTGAGCCGATTTAAGGAGCCTTTGGACCGGGTCAGCGTTCTGGAGCGGCGAAAAGAAACCGTGCTCCTGGTCTTTGGCTTGGAAGGCAAGGCCGCGTTCGAGGTTGAGAGGGGATCATGGCTGACGCTCGCGCGAGGCAAATGCTGGCTGATAAATCCCGGCCGCTCGGTCATTCGCCGCCATCTCTTCGGCGGATGCGATGCCTCGTTTTTTGTCGTGACCTTGACCTTGGCCGAGTTGACGCCTCCGCTCGATCAAATCGTCCGGCGCAATATCCGCGCAGACGTGGTGGCCGCCGAAATCCCTGGGTTGCATGAAGATCTGACCTTTATCGAAGATCTGTTCGATCCCGCACCAAAGCAGAGCCAGGTTCTGAGAACCCAGGCGAAATGCCTGCAAGTCATCGGAAATGTCCTTGAAGTTCTGCATCAAGATCCGGGCTCATTCGAAGAGCGCGTGCGTGCCTATCTCAGCGAACATTTGGCTGAGCAGATCACCTTAGCTCAGCTTGCCGAGCGTTTCGCGATGAGCCATACCAGCCTCAACAAACGCCTGAAGCAAGCCTGTGGGAAGACCGCTTTCGAGTATCTGCGAGAGCTGCGGGTGGTCAGGGCCGAGGCATTGTTGAAGGACAGCGAATTGTCGATCGCCGAAGTGGCGCATGAATGCGGTTTCGCGAGCGCCAGCCATCTGAGCAGCACCATCCGAAGATCGCTCGGCAAGACGGCAAAGGCCTGCCGCCTTTAGTTTCGTGTGATGAATGAAACTTTTCGCCGTATGAATGAACCATATCGGCCTGGGGTCTAGCCTTTCACCGTCGCAATCATGGGGGTGATGATGTCCCGAGTTCGAAATGTGTTGCTCAGCGCGGCCGCAACGGCTTTGCCGACCACTGGCTTGGCGCAGTCCGATGAAGTGGTCGAGACGATCGACGAGATACTGGTTGAGGCGCGGCTCTTTGCCGAGCCGGTCGGCTCGGTTCCCGGTCGCATCGATCTTGTTCTGCCGGAAGATCTGCGGCCAAGCCCGAGGACCGATCTGGGTGACGTCACCGAGAAGACGCCCAACGTGACCTTCCAAAAGACCAATGCCGATGAGCGTTTGGTTATTCGGGGGATCACCTCTTATCCGAACGCTCTCGCGGATCCGACTGCGGTGATCGTGAATGGCGTCGCGCTGCCGCTTGGTACAATCCAGGCGCCGAACATCTTTGCGCTCGACCGGGCGGCTGTTTTGGTGGGCCCGCAAGGAGCGCATTACGGACGTAATTCCGAGGCTGGGCTGATCGACCTGGAATTCCTGGGGCCAGGAGATATCGATGGCGGGGAGTTTTCCCTTGGATTTGCCGAAAATCGCACGCCCTTTGGCACTCTGGTGCTTGGGACCGAAGCCGAGGGGTTTGGCTTCATCTTAGGCGTGGATGCGGACCGCAGCGATGGCGATGTCCGCAACCTTGTCACAGGCGATAGCGATGGCGGCGAGTCCGAGCGGCTGACCGGGCTTGTCGGTCTCTCCTATGAGACAGGACAGGGAACGCGGTTCGAACTTGTCACCGTGGCCGAGGTGGAAGAGGCGGGCAAAGAGCAGTTTCGTTATTCCGATGGCCCGTTTGCCACCTCACGATTTGTCAGCAACTACAACGACCGCTCGACCGAAAGCCGCAGCAGCACTGTGACCTCGTTCCGCGCCGATCACAGCTTCGATGGCTTTGAGCTGCGCGCGACCACGGGTTTCACGACCTTCAGCCGCGATTTCACATTGGATTTCGACACCAGCCCGCTGCCTTTGGGCGTGACGGTCCAGGACCTGGATGACTGGATGATCTCGCAGGAGGTTCGCTTGTCCTCATCCCCCGATGCATCCGGCCCATTGACTTGGTCGGTCGGCGCGGCCGCGTATCATCAAGTCACCGATGTCGATTTCAATCTCGGGGCGTTCTCGACCAATCGAGCGACCGAGATTGACCAGACCGGCTTTGCCCTCTTCGGGTTCGCCGAGTATCGGGTGCTGGAGAAGCTCCGCCTCGGGGCAGGGGGGCGCCTCGACTATCTGCAGCAAGATGGAAGCCAGGACTTCTCATCGCCCTTCGTAACCCTCTCTTACAGTGCATCCGAAGATACGCTGACCTTTTTGCCCAAGGTAACAGCGGCCTATGATCTGACCGATGACGTCTTGCTCTATGCCAATGCGAGCCGTGGTTATCTTGCGGGCGGGTTCAACTACAACTTCGCCAACAGCCCCTCGAACTTCACCTTTGACCCTGAATTCAGCACCACGGTCGAGGCTGGCGTCCGGATCGACTATCAAGGGATTACGCTGGATCTGGCCGGGTTCTACACGGACGTGCGGGAAAAACAGATCGTCGAGGTCGTGCCGGGCGGGGCGCAGAACATCTCAAACGCTTCGAAAGTCGAGACCTATGGGGCGGAGGCATCGCTTGAGGCCGCAGTTTCGGAGGAGTTCACGATCGATGGCTCGGTTGGTTTTCTCGAGGCAAGTGCGAAGGACTTTCAGACAACCGTTTTCGGCCCCGGTGGGCTCGTGCCTGCGGATTTCTCGGGCAATGATCTAACCTTCTCGCCCAGCGTGACTTACTCGGCCGGGGTTAGCTATCAGGGCAAGCAGGGCTTGTTCGGTAGCGCGCGGGTCAATGGCAGCACCGAGTATTTCTTCGATGCCGCCAATTCCTTGCGCCAATCCGGTTTCGCGACGGTTGATCTGAGGGCCGGATACGCGTTCGAGAACTTCGCCTTCTCGATCTGGGCGAATAACGTTTTCGATACCGATTTCTTCACCACCGCCTTGAACACGCCACGCGGCACATTGGTCGAAGATGGACCGGGCCGCCAAGTAGGAGCTCAGCTGGACATCACATGGTAAGCCATCCGGAACCGCACCCGGTCAGCACGCTATTTGACATCATCGAAGGACCGATCCGCTTTCAATTGGTGGATTGGGCGTTCCGGCGGGGCGTTTTCGACGCCTGCTGGGGCGGCAGTTCGGCGCAAGAGCTGGCCCAGGAAGCAGGGCTTGATCGATCCAAAGCCGCTCTTGCGCTCAGGGCCTTGGCGGCTTTGGGTTTGCTGCGTGAGGCCAATGGCCGTTTTCATCTGGCATCGGAGGTTGCGCCCTATCTCTGCCGGGCAGGAGACCGCTGTTTGGCAGCGACATTCGCGTCCTTGGCTGAGATACGCCATCACGCGCTTGAGGCGTTCGATCAGGTTCTCGAACGGTCCTATGACGTAGAAGAGGAGCCGTTCGGCCCCGATCACTGGGACCGCGCGCGGGCGTCCCTGCATGCCTTCCACCGCGCCATTGCCGCCGATCACATGCTCCCCTGTCTCACCGGCCTGCCCGAGTGGCCCCGGGCGCGTCTGATCCTGGATCTGGGCGCCGGCTCGACCGTATTGGCGGAGGAGATCTGCCGTGCGAAGCCGGAGGTCGAGGTGGTGGTGTTTGACCTGCCCCCCTCAATCCGGCAGTTTGAGACCAGCGCTGCGGCACTGACATTGGCACCTGGCGACTACACTGATCCTGCATCCATTCCCGAGGGGCCATTCGATGTGATCTGGGCATCCATGTCGCTCTACTTTCACAACACCGGTCTCGCGCAGCTTCTGCGCGATCTCGCCGCGCGCTTATCGCCGGAGGGCGTTCTTGTGAGCTTTCACGAGGATCTGAATACGGCGCGTACCGCCCCATCTGAGCATGTCGTGGGCCGATTGATGCCCGCTCTGACCGGGCGAGATGTGTCATTTTCCAATGGTGAAGTGGCGTCGGCGATGCAAAGCGCGGGGCTTTGCCGGATTTCGTCAGAGCTTCGCCATACGCCGTTCGGGCTCTACCGCCTGGATGTGGGCCGAGCACCATGAGCCTGTACCGCGCGGTCGTCTTTGCATTGGTGACGATCTTCTCGGTTGTCCCCGTTCGAGCCGAGCAGACCATCGTCCTGTCCGGTTTGCCGGTATGGGACTCAGCGGCGCTCCTCGCACTGGTTGAAGATCAACCTCTCGAAGGGGTTAGTTTCTCGTTCAGTGCCTGGCGGACACCCGATCAGTTGAACGCGCTGTTGCTGAATGGCCGCGTTCAGATCGCGTCAGCCCCCAGCCCCTTGCTCCCCCTGCTGCGCATACGTGGCTTGAAAGCCCAGCTCTTGGCGAGCAGCGCCATCGAAGGAAACCTCCAACTGATTGGGCGTGCGGGCGCAGAACAGATCGCAGTGCCTTTTCGAGGCGGTTTGCCTGATCTGATCCTGCGCAGGCTTCAGCAAGACAGGCCCGATCTGGCCCGCGAGATCAGATACACAGCCACGCCCGCTGAAGCGATGCAATTGATGCTTGCCGGGCATCTGGATGCCGCATTTCTTGCAGAGCCGCTCGCGGGTTTGGCCCTGTCGCGGGGCGAGGACCTTCGCCCGCTGGAGGATATCTGCGCGGCTTGGGCCTCTGTAACAGGTGGACCGAGATGCCCTGTGACGGGGATCTACCTAGCTTATCGCCTCGACCAAGCTCTTGCAAAAAGGATCGAAGGGGCGCTTGCCAAGGCGTATCTAAAGATGGTCGCGGATCCAAAATCTGCGTCCAGACTCTTGAGATCCGCATTCCCGATGCTTGCCGATCTGCCGCTGGATCAGACCTTCGAAGATCTCGGGCCGAGATATTATGGCCCTTGCCAACAAGGCCCATTGCTGGCGAGCTTGGCCGAGTTGGACCCGCTTTCGCCAATCGCGCTTGCAGGACCGTTCCAGGCAGCACTTGATTGCCAGGAATGACAAATCTGCGGTCTATCGCACTTGCCGGGTTCAGCACGGGCTGTCTGATTGCCCTCTGGTCCCATTTGGCAACCCAGTACGATCCCGTGACCTTGCCATCGCCATCCGCCACGGCCTCGGCACTTTTCGAGTTGTTGGGCGATCCCGAGTTCCTGTTCGACACTCTTCTGACGAGTATCGGCAGAATTCTGCTTGGTGTTCTGATTGCCTTTACCGCTGGCACCCTGTTGGGACTTCTCGCGGGCCTTGCCCCGGTCCTCAGACCGATGCTGTTTCCAATCCGCCTTGTTCTCTCCAGCATGCCAGCGGCGGTGCTGATCGTGCTGCTTCTGATTTGGACCGGGCCAACGACCGCCACGACGGTGATCGCCGCGTCTGTGATGCTCGCACCGCTTTTCTACATTGCAGCCCTCGATGGGCTCGAAGGCGTTGACCGGCGTCTGATGGAGATGGCGCAGGTCCACCGCGTCCCCTGGCCCCGGCGGATCCGAGCGATCATCGCGCCTGCGGTCACGATAGCGCTGCTCCCAGCGATGCGGACCGGGGCGGCCAACGGGATCCGGGTCACGATCCTGGCCGAGATCCTTGCGGGCACAGGTGGCCTTGGTGACCAGATCAGCACCGCACGGCAGTATCTGCAAACCGACCAAGTCTTCGCGCTGATCATACTCGTGATCGCCTTGGTCATTGCGCTGGAGAGCGGCTTGGGCCTGTTGATCAGCCAAATGCGCGGCGGGCGGTCATGAGCTTGGCGTTGCGAGATGTCAGCGTTCGCTTTGACGACCAATCTACCCTCCATCTGCCGGATCTCTCGCTTGAGGCCGGGCAATCGCTCGATCTCATTGGTCCCAGCGGGGCGGGTAAGACGACCATGCTGATGGTGGTCGCGGGCCTGATCACCAGGATTTCCGGTCATCTGGAGAACCGGTTCCAACGGATTGGCTTTGCGTTCCAGGATAGCCGCCTGATCCCGCATCTCTCAGCGCGCGAGAACGTTCT
>JBCDAS010000085.1:0-13656 GCA_039185235.1 Pseudomonadota bacterium | reverse complement strand
TGCTGCCGGTTCTGATTCTGGTGGCCATGAACGCCGTGATCCCGCTGATGACGGTGGTGAACTATTCGGTGCAAGAGGTTTTTTACGGCGTCTACTCGTTCGTGGGCGAACGCTGGTACGCGGATACCCTGGCCTCGGATCGGTTCCACTCGGCGCTTGGTCGGCAATTGCTGTTCACCTTCCTGATCCTGATCATCGAGATCCCACTGGGCGTGATCATCGCGCTTTCCATGCCCCGCTCGGGCCCTTGGGCATCGGTCTGTCTGGTTCTGATGGCGCTGCCCCTGCTGATTCCGTGGAACGTCGTAGGCGCTATGTGGAACATCTTCGCTCTGCCCGATATCGGCCTGCTGGGCTTTTCACTGAATTGGCTGGGTTTTGATTTCAACTACACGCAGCAGCCGGTGAGCGCCTGGTTCACGCTGATCCTCATGGATGTCTGGCACTGGACCTCGCTGGTGGTGCTGTTGGCCTATGCTGGCTTGCAATCGATCGACGAGAATTACTATCGCGCGGCGAAGATCGACGGTGCCTTGGACTGGGCGGTGTTTTGGTACATCCAACTGCCGAAGATGAAACGGGTGCTGACGATCGCGGTGCTGCTGAGGTTTATGGACAGCTTTATGATCTATACCGAGCCCTCGGTGCTGACCGGAGGGGGACCGGGGAATGCGACGACTTTCCTGTCGATCGATCTGGTGAAGAAGGCGCTCGGCGAGCAGGATCTGGGGAATGCGGCGGCGATGTCGATCATCTATTTCCTGATGACGCTGTTGGTCTGTTGGCTGTTCTACACGCTGACCATGCAGGGGGAGGAAGAGTAATGGGCCGCGCGCTCCCTTGCGAGATCCGCGCTTGCTGCAGCGTTTGCGCAGCCCACCCACCCGCGCGCGGCCCGCGCCGCGAGGGGAGGCTGGTGTCATGAAGCTGAGATGGCTGGTGCCAGCACTTTATATTCTGTTCCTAATGCTGCCGATCTATTGGCTCTTGAACATGTCGTTCAAGACGACCAATGAGATCCTGGCCGGGTTCTCGTGGTATCCGCAGGAGTTCACGGTCGACAGTTACGTGGAGATCCTGACCAATCCGAGCTGGTATTGGGGCTATATCAACTCGATCAGCTATGTGGTGATCAACACGGTGCTGTCGGTTTCGGTGGCGCTGCCTGCGGCCTATGCGTTCTCGCGCTATCGGTTCTTGGGCGACAAGCATTTCTTTTTCTGGTTGCTGACCAATCGGATGGCGCCGCCGGCGGTGTTTGCGCTGCCGTTTTTGGAGCTTTACTCCTCGATGCAGCTTTTCGACACCGTTTGGGCGGTGGCTTTGGCGCATTGCTTGTTCAACATCCCGTTGGCGGTCTGGATCCTGGAAGGCTTCATGTCGGGGGTTCCGAAGGAGATAGATGAGACGGCCTATGTGGATGGCTACTCCTTCCCGGCGTTTTTCGTGAAGATCTTCATGCCGTTGATTGCGAGTGGGATCGGGGTGACGGCGTTTTTCTGCTTCATGTTCTCCTGGGTGGAGATGTTGTTGGCAAAGACGCTGACGGCGGTGGCGGCGCAACCGATTGCAGGCGTGATGACGCGGACGGCGTCGTCTGCGGGCTATGAGCTGGGGCTCTTGGCGGCGGCGGGGGTTTTGACGATCATCCCAGGCGCGATCGTGATCTATTTCGTGCGAAACTATATCGCCAAGGGCTTCGCCCTGGGGCGGGTGTGATGCGCGGGTTGGGCTGCAAGAGGAGGGGCGCGCCCGAGCCTGGGAGGGCGGTGATGGCGTGCCTGCTAGGCAGTTCCTCAAAGCATCAATGTATTTCTTGCTGCGGGCAGTATCGCCATGCGCCTTTTCGGGGCTGCGCAAGGGACCGTGGCCCCGGTGGGGCCGCGAAAGCCCTGGAGCAGGGTTGGGCGCGGCCCGGCGTTGCCGGGCCAGAGGGGTGGTTGAGATGGCCTGGTTGACGCTTCAGGGGCTGGGCTTCTCGGCTGCGGTTTGCAGCGAGGCGAATACCGGCGGCGCGGGGAGCCGCGTGACCAATATCGCCAAGCTCAACTTGGAGCGGATGCTTTGGGTCGAGGCGCATGAGGCGGCGCGGATGATGAGCTTTCAGTTGGACCCGGATCGCTGGTTGGTCGTGCGGTTCGCCTCGGCGGCCGATTTCGCGACCGCGGCCCGGCAAGTGGAGGGGATCTGATGCTCGATTGGATGGCTTGGACCTGGCAGACGGCGGCCTTTTTTGGGGTGATCGCCTGTGCGCTGGTCGTCATGACGGTTTGGGAGATTGCGCGGCCGGGGGGCAGCCCGCGCGTGCCTGGGGCTTTGGGGATCTCGACCACGCGGGGGGATCGCTTGTTCATCTCGCTCTTGAGTGCTGCATACATTCACCTGGCTTGGCTTGCGCTCCTCAGCGCGCCGCTATGGGGAGCGACCCTGATTTCATTCATTCTGATGCTGGCGGTGTTCCGCTGGGTCTGATGTCGACCGGTCCAGAAAGGGCCAAAACCTAGGGAGGAGAAAGTGAGAAAAACACTTCTAGCAACGGCAGCGATCAGTCTGCTCTGGGCCGGTGGTGCCTGGGCGGATCAGGCGGCTGCGAAGAAATGGATCGAGGCGGAGTTCCAGCCCTCGGTCCTCTCAGCCGATGAGCAAATGGCCGAGATGGATTGGTTCATCCAGGCGGCGGAGCCCTTTAAGGGGATGGAGATCAACGTCCTCTCCGAGACGATCCCGACCCATACGTATGAGTCGGAAGTCCTGACCAAAGCCTTTGAGGAGATCACCGGGATCAAGGTGAACCACCAGCTGCTCGGCGAGGGCGAGGTTGTCCAGGCGGTCCAGACCCAGATGCAGACCGGGCGGAACCTCTATGATGGCTATATCAACGACTCGGATCTGATCGGCACCCACTCGCGCCTGCAACTGGCCTATAACCTGACCGACATGATGGCGGGCGATTGGGCGGGGACGACGAACCCAGGCCTCGATCTCGACGACTTCATGGGGATTAGCTTCACGACCGGGCCGGATGGCAAGCTCTACCAGCTGCCGGATCAGCAATTCGCGAACCTCTACTGGTTCCGCAAGGACTGGTTCGACAAGCCGGAGCTGCAGGCGCAGTTCAAGGAGCTCTATGGCTACGACCTCGGCGTGCCGGTCAACTGGTCGGCCTATGAGGATATTGCTGAGTTCTTCTCGGTCCATGTCAAAGAGATCGATGGCGTCACGGTCTATGGCCATATGGACTATGGCAAGCGGGCGCCGGACCTTGGCTGGCGGATGACCGATGCCTGGCTCTCGATGGCAGGCGCTGGGTCGGTCGGTGAGCCCAATGGGGTCCCGATTGACGAGTGGGGCATTCGGATGGAGGCAGGCTCGTGCAACCCTGCGGGGGCCAGCGTCTCCCGTGGCGGGGCGACCAACGGCCCGGCTGCGGTCTACGCGATCCGCAAATGGGACGAGTGGCTGCGCGCTTACGCGCCCCCTGCGGCGGCGAGCTATGACTTCTACCAATCGCTCCCGGCGTTGAGCCAGGGCAACGTGGCCCAGCAGATCTTCTGGTACACGGCCTTCACCGCCTCGATGGTGAAGCCTGCGTCCGAGGGCAACAACACCGTGGATGGGGACGGCAAGCCGCTCTGGCGGATGGCGCCGAGCCCGCATGGCCCCTATTGGGAAGATGGGCAGAAGGTTGGCTATCAGGATGCAGGCTCCTGGACCTTCCTGAAGTCGACACCGTCGAACCGGGCGCAGGCCGCGTGGCTCTATGCTCAGTTCGTGGTCTCGAAGACGGTCGATGTGAAGAAATCGGATGTGGGCCTGACCTTTATCCGCGACTCCACCGTGCGTCACCAGCACTTCACCGACCGGGCGCCGAATCTGGGCGGTCTGATCGAGTTCTACCGCTCGCCGGATCGGGTGCGTTGGTCGCCCACGGGCATCAACGTGCCGGATTATCCGAAGCTCGCGCAGCTTTGGTGGCAGCAGATCGGCGACGTGAACTCGGGCGCGTTCACCCCGCAGGAGGCGATGGATCGCCTGGCTGAGGAGATGGATACGATCATGGCCCGGATGCAGGCCGCCGATGAGCAAGCCAATGTCTATGGCGGCTGTGGCCCGCGCCTGAACGAGCCGCAAGATGCCTCCGCATGGATCGGCAAAGGCGGCGCCAAGGCCAAAGTGAATGAGAAGCCTCAAGGCGAGACCATCGCTTATGAGGAAATCATCAAGCGCTGGCAGTAAGGCCTGGCGTTCATGACACGGTGCCCGGCGGCTGCGCCGGGCAGCAACTCGAGGGCTTACTGACCGCTTGCACGCCTATTGCACTACCAAAGCGTCCCCCGATTCTTGCCCGGTGGGAAACACCGGGCAGCGCCCGACCCTCCCCACGGGAGGGCGCTTTGGCGATGCCGCCAGCAGCCCGAACTGCGCCCATGCTTTAGATAGCAATCCTAAGCAGAAGCACCTCCAACGCCCTCCCAGGGTCGGGCGCTGCCCTATGCGCTTTGGGTTGACCAAGTCGTGCCAATCGAACCTAGTGAGGTGATGGCTGACGAGAACTTCAACCTGCCCCCGTTTCGCGCGCTGCTTGCCTTCTGGGCGGCGGCGCGCGCGGATCGGTTGGTGGATGCGGCCGAGCAGCTCTCGGTCACCGAGAGCGCGATCAGCCACCAGTTGCGGCGGTTGGAGGAGTTTCTGAATGTACGTTTGTTCGAGCGGGTTTCGGGTCGGTTGGTGCTGACGCCGATTGGGCAGCGTTATCTCGAGCAGATCGAACCGGCGATGAGGGATATTCATGCAGCCACGGCGGCGTTGAGGCCTTCGGATGGGCGCCAAGCGGTGCGCCTGACCCTGCCGCCTTCGCTGGCGGCGACCTGGCTGATCCCTCGGCTGGGGGCATTCGAGGCGGCGCAACCCGAGATCGATGTGCAACTGGCGCTGACCACAAGGCTGCTCGATCCGGTGCGTGATCAGATCGATGTGGCGATCCGCTATGGCAAGGGTGCCTGGCCGGATGTGGAGGCGGCTTTTCTATTTGCCGATGTGGCGACGCCTGTGGCGGCCCCTGGGCTGCTCCCAGATGGCGCGACGCCTGAGAGCCTGCCCAAAGGCACCAGGTTTCTGATTAATCGCGGTATTCCAGGGGAGTGGGAGGAGTGGGCGCGGGCCCATGGGATCGCGCCGCCTCCGCCCGAGGCGAGTTTGATGCTGGAGACGATCGAACAGGTTCTGCAGGTTGCCGAAGCAGGCCGTGGTCTGGCGATCGGGCGCTCACCCTATATCGAGCCTCGGCTCGAGCGGGGCAGTCTCGTGGCGCCTTTTGGGGCTGAGGGGCCGACCGGGGCGGCGTATTTTGTCTGTCTGCCCAACGGGCGGGTGCCGACGGCGGCGGCAAGGCGTCTTGCGCGTTGGTTGGAAGGGCAGGGGGGTCAGGCAAAGACTTGAGATAATTTCAAGTTTGGCGGATTCCTTGTCATTTGTTTTGAGCGCGCCCAGCCGCCAAATCTGGCTCAGCGAAACCCAAGCGGGAGACCTGAGATGACCCAGATTGACCATTCCGACTTTAAGGCGACCGAGACTGTTGTCGCGCCGCTCACCTTCATCCTGCCTCAGGACGAGAAGCCCAAATTCCACAGCCAGGCCCTGACGGGTGGTGATGTTCAATACTTCTTTGATGTCGAGGAGCAGCCGGTGCCGGTTCATAACCTGCGCCCTGAGGCTGACCGCTTCACCTTGGACAAGGCAGGCTTTGCCCTGCGCAACGCCCCGACGGAGGTCCTCGATCTCTATGACGATGACACGGTCGAGGGGGCTTATTTTGCCGAGATCGAGGACCTGCTCAAGGCCGAGCTGGGCGCCAGCCAGGTCGCGATCTTTGACGCAACCCGCCGGTCCGATGGCGGTGCGGGGGCCGCGAATAAGGACGGCAACCGTCGAGTGGCCTCGCGCATCCATGTGGACTACACGGCGAAAAGCGGGCCTCAGCGGGCGCGCGATGTGTTGGGGTCGGAGGCGTTTGACCAGCTATTGGCCAAAGGCGCGCGGATCGTTCAAGTGAATGTCTGGCGTCCGATTGTCGGGCCGGTGCAACGCGCGCCATTGGCTCTGGCGGATGCCTCGACCGTGGAGGCTGTGGATCTGATCGCCACCGATCAGGTCTTCCCGAACCGGGTGGGTGAGATCTATCACCTGACCCATAACCCGGCGCAGAAATGGTACTTTGCACCCGAGATGACGCCGGACGAAGTCTTGCTGATCAAAGGCTGGGACAGTGTCGAGGATGGCCGGGCGCAGTTCACGCCGCATACGGCTTTTCCTTTGCCAAATCAGGACGGCGCTCCGGCCCGCGAGAGCATCGAGGTCCGCACCCTCGTGGTCATCGCGTAAATCCCAGGCGCCGCCCTGTGGGAGGGCGGCGCCCACCCTTGCTTGCGATCGGAAAACCCGCTAGCGCTCCGCATCTTTGCAGCCGGAGCCCCAATGGCCCTGACCGACCATATCATCCCCGAGCGGACCCGAACGCTTTACCGCCGCCTTTTGCTGGACGGCGCGCGGGAGCATTGGGTCGGCTATGCGGTCGGGATCGGTCTGCTCTTCATCGTCTCGGGCGCGACCGCGGCGATGGCCTATATCATGAAGGACGTGATCAACGAGCTCTTCGTTGAGCGGCGCCAAGAGATGATCCAGTGGATTGCCTTTCTGGTGATGGGGATCTTCGTGGTCCGAGGGCTGGCCACCTATGGCAATGCGATGATCCTGGCGCGGATCGGCAATAAGATCATCGCAAAGCTCCAGCGCCGGATGTTCCGCCATCTGCTGGCGCAGGGGGCGGAGTATTACGACACGCATAGCATTGGCGATGTGGTTGTGCGGTTTTCGAACAATGTGGGCTCGGCCCGGGCGGCGATTGATCTCTTGATCCTGTCGGTGGGGCGGGATCTTGTCTCCTTGCTGGCGCTGGTTGGCGTGATGGTCGTGCAGAACGGTACGATGTCCCTGGTCGCTGTGGTGGTCGCGCCGCCTGCGGTGATTGCAGTTGGTTGGCTGACCCAGAGGGTGAAGCGGATCGCGCGCCAGGCGATTGATGCCAATGCCCGGATCATCAGCCGGGTGCGCGAGGGCTATCAGGGCGGCCGGGTGATCAAGGCCTTCAACCTCGAAGATCATATGATCGAGGGCATGGATCGGGAGATCACGGAGGTCCGCGGCCTCTCGGACAAAGCGGTGAAATACGCGACCCTGACGGTGCCGATGATGGATCTGGCGGGTGGATTTGCCGTGGGCGCGGTGATTGCCTTTGCCGGGTGGCGGATTGCGTCGGGCGCCGATGATCCGGGGGCGTTCTTTTCCTTCCTAACCGCGCTTTTGCTGGCCTATGAGCCTGCCCGGCGGCTGGCCCGGTTCCAGGTGCAGTTGCAGGCGCATTTGGTGGGCGTGGAACTGATGTATGAGTTCCTCGACCGACCGGCCCAGGAAGCCCCTGCGGATCGCCCGAAACTGGCCGTGACCGAGGGGCAGATCGCGTTCCAAAAGGTCAGCTTTGCCTATGGCGAGGCGTCTGCGGTGGAGGATCTCTCGCTGATCTGCCCGGGCGGCAAGGTGACAGCGCTTGTGGGTGCTTCAGGGGCGGGCAAGACGACGGTGTTCGAGCTGATCGAGCGGCTCAGAGAGGCGCAGGCGGGTCAGATCCTGATCGATGGGCAAGATATCGCTGCGCTGGATCTTGCGGATCTCAGGCGCCACATTGCCCTGGTCAATCAGCAGAATTTCCTGTTCGCGGGAACTCTGCGGGAGAATATCCGGCTGGGGCGGCTCGATGCCTCGGATGCGGAGATCGAGGCGGCGGCAAAGGCGGCGAATGCCCATGAGTTCATCATGGAGCATGCCGATGGCTATGACCGGGTGATGGGCGATGAGGCGGGGCTCTCGGGTGGGGAGCGCCAGCGCCTTGCGATTGCGCGCGCGATGCTGCGGGAGGCGCCGATTCTGTTGTTGGACGAGGCGACCTCGGCCTTGGATGCGGCTTCGGAGGCGCGGGTGAACGAGGCGCTGGGGCGGCTGATGCAGGGCCGCACGACGCTGGTCATTGCGCACCGTTTGGCGACCGTGAGGGATGCGGATCAGATCTGTGTACTCGACCGTGGACGGCTGATCGAGCAGGGCACTCATCGCGATCTGATCGCACAAAAGGGCGCCTATGCGCGGCTCCACGCGCTGCAATTTGCGGATTAGTCCACCGTTTGTAAGGCGCCGTCGGACCAGACATAGGCGCGCATGCAGAGCCGCGTGTTATCGCCCCCGCATTCCGAGCCATGGATGCGCGAGAGCAAGACAGGTGTGCCGAAATGATCGACCACTTGCCAGTCTTTGACCAAGAGGCTGGTGGCTTTGCCCTCGGCAATCACCCAGATTGAACACCCTCCCGTCCCGCAGTAAAGCGAGGCGGCGCTGGAGCATTGGAACCGGCTGCTGTCGATGATCTCTTCGGGCGCGTCGTCGCCGGTGAGCTCGACCTGGGTGAGGCTGCCAGGCTTCATTTCGAGGACACCATTCGCCCACCCGGCGCATTCGGCGCGGAGCTGGCGAAGGATCTTGAGAGTGGGCTCTGGCTCCTGAGCTTGGATGGGCGAGACGATGCTGGTCAGAACAAATGCAACTGCGGTTATCGTGCGGATTTGCGAATCCATGGCAGGCCTCCTATATTCCACCCGTCTCCTCGGAGACTATGGCGATAAACGCGCTCGGAATAAACGGATCGGACCCGGGGGCGGTACCCGGCGGCTCCACCAACAGCCTGTCATTGGGGCGGAGGGGGCCGAAATAGGATCGACGGACGTCTAAAGGGGTTAGCTTTCGCTCGGCGGGGTGCCACCGTATCGGCCCAAAACGTACAGTTGACAATGACAACCGTGCTCCGGTGGCCGTTGCTGCGTAAGGCAGTAACCAAACCGAAACTGAACTCCTAAGGCTTAGCCGCTTTAGGCGGGGCTCGCAGGCGCCTGGCAACAGAAGCCTGCACTTCCATGCCATCGAGGATGACGCTGCGTCAGATTAAACAGGCGTGGTTTTTTTCAGAGTCTTCCCAAGCGGTTCGAATCGTCTATGGTCGCGACATCAAGGGGAGACGTCGATGACCAGCCCGGACGGTTTCGATTATGGCAGGATGATGCAGCGCGCGTTCCGCACCCTCATGGTCGAGGTTCTTGGGCGTGTGGCCGAAGAAGGCCTGCCCGGGGAGCATCACTTCTTTATCATTGTCGACACGACCCATCCGGGCGTGGATATCCCCGACTGGCTGCGCGAGCGCCATCCTGAGGAGGTGAGCATCGTCATCCAGCATGAGTATCGCGATCTCGCCGTGATGGCGGATCGGTTCTCGATCGGGCTGAGTTTCTCGAACCGGCCGGTGACCTTGGTGGTGCCGTTCGATGCGGTGCGAACATTTGCCGATCCCTCGGTCGAGTTTGGCTTGAAGTTCGATCCTTATGATGCCGAGGATGAAGAGCCGATCGCGCTGCCAGCGCCCGAGGAGCCCGCCGATGAGAAGCCGAGCGAGGGCAGTGCCGAGGTGGTCAGCCTGGATACGTTTCGCAAAACCTAGCGTCCTTTCAGTTGTTTAAGGTGGCTGGGGTGCGGGCCTTCACACCGCGAGAAGGTGGTCCAGCATCGCGATTAGGTCTTTCTGAGTCTGGCGGTCTGCTGCTGGTGCAGGCATCTTTTTCTCCCGCATATTCGCGAGATAGATGCCGCTGCGCCCTTCAAAAGCGGCGGGATCTGCGCCGCTGATCACCTTTGCGGCTTGCTTGTCTGCCGGGCTGAAGAGGAGCGGCGCGAGCCATCTCAGAAACACGGGCATGCCCGAGTTCCCACCGGTCGTCATCGGCGATTTTGTTGCGCCGGGATCGACGGCCCGGATCAGAATGTTGTCTGATTTGAGATCTTCTGCGAGAGCCGCGGCCATCGCGGTGACGGCCAGTTTCGACTGGGCGTAAGTGGTCATCAGCCCGCCAACACTCTCCGGATTTGCCATATGCGCCAGATCGAGCGTCTTCAGCGCGTTCACCGCGCTTGAGGAGAAGTTGACGACCATCGCGGGGGTGTCGCTGCTGGTGCGGGCCATCTTCTCTCGCAGCTCTTTGGTGAACTGATAGGCCGCCAGAACGTTGATGGCGAAATGGGATTCGTATCCTTGAGCGCTCAGGATTTTCTCCCCAGTCAGCACGCCCGCATTGTTGTAGAGCGTGTCGATGCGCCCGGGCAGCGCCTTGATCGTCTCGCTCGCAGCGGTGATCTGTTTGAGGTCCATGAGATCGGCGGTGACGAGTTCGACGGAAAGATCCGGGTGACGGGCCAGGAGCTCCGCGCGCTGGGCGTTTGCCTTTTGCTCCGATCGGTTCACCAGGATCAGGGCGGTGCCCTGGTCGGCCAATTGGCGCGCGATCTCGCCCCCAATTCCACCGGTTGACCCGGTAATCACTGTCCAGTTTGCAACGGTTTGGGCCATTTGCTACGCCTTGCGCCAAGTTCTGATCGTAGAAAGGCACATAGTGTATATATGCACCAAATGGAAGAGAGAAGATGGCGCGCTCACCCGCTGAGGCAATCTGTCAGTTCATCCCCCCTTTCATGCGGTTTTTGCGGGAGGGGTTGGTCGATCTGAATGTGTCGCCGGCGCGGTTCCAGTTGCTCCAGGCATTGGACCAAGAAGGTGCGCTGTCGATGATCGATTTGGCCGAGCGTCTGTCGGTCACCAAACGCAACATCACAACTCTGGTGGATGGGCTTGAGAAAGACGGCTTGGCCATCCGCCGGAAACACCCGACCGATCGGCGATCGACTTTGGTGGGACCGACTGAGGCGGGCCGGGCGCTCTTTGCCAAAGCCGCCGAGATCCAGCGCCTGCATCTGCAAGGATTGCTGGAGAATCTGGATCAGGCGCAGCAGGCGGAGATGGCAAGAGCGCTAAGTCACCTAACCAGCGCCCTTACCAAGAAGGCGTAGGGGTTTCTGTTTACTGGCGGTTCCGGTGCCTATTGATAGGGGCTCAAGACCCCCCATTTCCCGTCGACTTTCCCCCAATGCGCGCCGGTGCGCCAGGCGAGCCCATCAGCAGCCGCATAGGCTGCAATTGGCGGTTTGCCATCGGCCGTGGTCACCACAAAGACCCGGCCATCAAGCGCTTCGGTCACTTGCAGATCGCTCTCGAGATCTACTGTGTCCACTTCCGCGAGGAAGCCATAAAACTGCGGTATGCTTTCGGCGGGGATGCCTGAGTTGATGACGTCTGTGTTCAAAGGGGCATGGAGCGCCATTACGGTCTCGAGGTCCTTTGCCTTGACCGCCGCTTGGAGTGCTTTGACGGCCTCCATCAGCCCTTCCTGACCTTCCGCAACAGCCCGGCTGGGCGCGAGTTTCATATCGCTTTCACTGGTGAAGGTCAGGGTGGCGGTGCTTTCGCCCTCGAGGGTCGCGGTGTCGAACGGTCCCTCGCGATCGAATGAGCCTTCGCAGCCCTTCATGATTTGCACCTCTGCGGTGCCGTTCGGGTCATGCTGGGTCACGGTCACCGTGTTCTCGCCCGGGATCAGGTAGGTCATCAGCGGGCGCCCGCCATTGCCGCCCTCGTCACGCACCAGGAGGACGCCGTTCATCTCGATTGAGTAATCGGTGCCCTCCATCCGAAAGGACAACTCATGGACGACCGTGCAGGCCGCCGCAGGCAGCGCGCTGGCCAAGAAAAGCGCGATAGCGCTGGTGATAAGCTTATGTGTCATTGGAACCCCCGCTCGGATAAACTTCTGTTCTGCGTAGTCTATCAGGGTTTCGCCGGATCGCCGCATGTCTTGGCGCGAAAATCGGATGGAAGTGTCAAAACCGGTCCGCGCCAATTGGCAAGCTGGATCTCCGCGCGTATTCTAAGGGCCCTCGCAGTTCAGGAGACCCCAAATGACCGCTACCCGTACCGAGACCGACAGCTTTGGCCCTTTGGAAGTGCCGGCTGACAAGTACTGGGGTGCGCAGACCCAGCGCAGCCTGAAGAACTTCCCGATTGGGTGGGAGAAACAGCCGGTCGCAGTGGTCCGCGCCTTGGGCGTGATCAAGCGTGCCGCGGCTGAGGCGAATATGGAGCTGGGCAATCTGGACAAGAAGACCGGTCGGGCGATTGTCAAAGCGGCCAATGCGGTGATCAAGGGTGAGCTGGATGACAACTTCCCGCTGGTCGTCTGGCAGACAGGCTCTGGCACGCAATCGAACATGAACGCCAATGAGGTGATCGCCAACAAGGCGATCGAGATCCTGGGGGGCGAAATTGGCTCGAAAGACCCGGTGCACCCGAATGACCATGTGAACCGGGCGCAATCGTCGAACGATACTTTTCCGACTGCGATGCATATCGCGACCGCGACCACGGCGCATGATGTCTTGTTGCCGGGGCTGAAGAAGCTCCACGACATGCTGAAGAAGAAGGAGAAGGACTTCGCCAAGATCATCAAGATCGGGCGGACCCATACGCAGGATGCGACGCCGCTCACGCTGGGCCAGGAGTTCGGCGGCTATGCCTATCAGGTGGCCCAAGGGATCAAGCGGGTCGAGGCGGCGTTGAAGAACATCTATCCGCTGGCTCAAGGGGGCACGGCGGTGGGTACGGGCCTGAACACGCTGAAGGGCTTCGACAAAGCCTTTGCCGCGAACGCCGCGAAGATCACCAAGCTGCCGTTCAAAACCGCGCCCAACAAGTTCGAGGCGCTGGCCGCCCATGATGCAATCGTCGAGATGTCGGGGGCGACGAAGGTGGTCGCGGCCTCGCTGTTCAAGATCGCCAACGATATCCGCTTTCTGGGATCGGGCCCGCGCTGTGGTCTGGGCGAGCTGATGTTACCGGAGAATGAGCCCGGCTCCTCGATCATGCCGGGCAAGGTGAACCCGACCCAATGCGAGGCGCTGACCCAGGTCTGCGCCCATGTCATGGGGAACGATGCGGCGATTGGGTTTGCGGGCAGCCAGGGGCATTTCGAGCTGAATGTCTACAAGCCGATGATGGTCTATAACCTGCTCCAGTCGATGCAGTTGCTCGGCGATGCCTCGGTGGCGTTCACCGATAACTGCGTGAAGGGGATCAAGGCGGATGAGGACCGGATCAGCCAGTTGATGTGGGAAAGCCTGATGCTGGTCACAGCGCTTGCCCCTGAGATCGGCTATGACAACGCGACCAAGGTGGCGAAGACCGCACATAAGAACCGCACGACCTTGAAGGAAGAAGCGATCCGGCTGGGCTTTGTCGATGAGGCAACCTTTGACCGGGTGGTCCAGCCGAAGGACATGATCGGGCCGAAGTGATGGCCGAGCCGATCAACCTGCGCCGGGCCCGCAAGCAACGGGCCCGGGATGAGAAGCGCAAGGTGGCGGATCAGAACGCCGCGCTGCATGGGCGGAGCAAGGGCGAGCGGGCGCTTCAGGATGCAGAGAAAGCGGCGGTGGTGAGAGTGCTCGACCACGCCAAGCGCGATTGTGACGACCGCTAAGCGCTGAGGGCAGCGCCCGAGCCTGGGAGGGCGTCGGCGGCGTCTATTCTAAGTCCTGCTCTCAAAAGCATTGATGTCGTGTGGGCTTCTCGCTTCATCGCCATGCGCCCTCCCGCGGGGAGGGTCGGGCGCTGCCCGG
>JBCDAS010000084.1:0-13737 GCA_039185235.1 Pseudomonadota bacterium | reverse complement strand
TTAACCGACCGAGGCCATCAGCGATTGCGCGGCGGAGCGGGCTTCGGGCGTGATCTCGTCGCCCGCGAGCATCCGGGCGATCTCGGCCACGCGGGCCTCGTGATCGAGCGCCACGACATCGGTGCGGGTCACCTCGCCGCCTGATGTCTTGGCGATCTGCCAGTGATGGGCGCCCTCGGCGGCCACTTGGGGCGAGTGCGTCACCACCAGCGCCTGCGCCCCATCGGCAAGCCGCGCGAGCCGTCGCCCGACCGCAGCCGCCGTGGCCCCGCCGACACCCCGGTCAATCTCATCGAAGATCATCACCCGGTCGGAGCCCGCCGCGAGACAGACCTTGAGCGCCAGCAGAAACCGCGAGAGCTCTCCGCCCGAGGCGATCTTGTCAATCGGGCCCGCCGGGGCGCCCGGATTGATCGCGGCAGTAAAGGCCACCCGGTCGATGCCCGTTGGCCCCGGATCCGCGGGCTCGATCACGGTCATGAAACGGGCCTGCTCCATCTTCAAGGGCGCCAGTTCCGCTGTGACCTGCTGGTCGATCTCGCCTGCCGCTGCTTGTCGCGCGGTGCTGAGCGCCTGGGCTTTGGCCAGATAGGCGGCCTCGGCCCTAGCCAGATCCGCCTCCAAAGCCGCAATCCGGTCGCCGCCTGCATCCAAAGCCTCCAGCCGAGCGGTGAGATCGGTGGCGAGATCCGCCAGGTCATCCGGCTGGACTTGGTGTTTGCGCGCAAGACCGCGGATGGCGAAAAGCCGTTCTTCGACGATCTCCAGTCTGCCCGGGTCGAACCGCATCGCCTCCAACGCCGTCTCGAGACCCGATTGCGCCCCCTGTAGCTCGGCGATCGCCCGGTCGAGCGCGGCGATCGGCGCCTCCAGCGCACCTTCGGCCTTCTCCGCGATATGGGTTAGCCTCGACAGGGCTGCCGCCAGCGCCCCCTCGGCGCCCTCGGTGGAGATCTCTTGCGCCGCGCGCGCGACGTCCTCACCGATCCGGGCGGCAGCCTGGATCAGCCGGCGTTCGGTATCCAGCGCGGCGTCCTCTCCGCCCTCCGGGGCCAATGCCGCCAGTTCCTCGACCGAATGACGCAGGAAATCCGCATCCGCCATGGCTTTGTCATAAGCCTCCCGCGCTGTGGTGAGCGCGACCCGGCACGCCTCCTTATCGGACCAAAGCGCCGAGACCTCGCTCGCCTGACCAAGCAGCCCGGCCGCCTGGTCCAAGAGCGGGCGATGCGCACGCGGGTTCAACAGACCGCGATCATCATGCTGGCCATGGACCTCGACCAAAAGCGCGCCTATTTGCGCCAAAGCCTCGGTGCTGGCGCGCTGATCATTGATGAAGGCGCTGCTGCGCCCGGCTTGGCTGATGGTCCGGCGCAGCAGAATCTCATCCTCGGAGATGGCAATGCCGAGATCGTCGAGCAGCCGGAACACCGGGTGATCGGGGAAACAGGCAAAAGCTGCCGTGACGGTTCCTTGCTCTGCCCCGGCGCGCAGCAGATCCCGCCGGGTCTTACGGCCAAGGGCAAAGCCCAACGCGTCGAGCAGGATCGACTTCCCGGCGCCGGTTTCCCCAGTCAGCACGCTCAGCCCGTCTTGGAAGTCGAGATCCAGCGCCTCGATCAGCACAATGTTGCGGATGCCGAGGCTCAAGAGCACCGTGAACCGCCTGCGTGGCTCAGAGCCACTTGAACTCGACGACCTGGCGATAGGTCCGCTCGAAGAAGCCGTCTTGGTCATCCTCGGGCAGCAAGTTCCGGCCGGTTAGCAGCTCGTAACTGTTCGCATACCAATCCGAGCCCTTGAAGTTGTGCCCCAGCACCGAGGCCGCGTTGATCGCCTCCTGCTCCAGGCCCAAGGCCAGATTGGCCTCGACGATCCGATGGAGCGCCTCGGGCGTTTGGTTCGTGGTCTGGTATCTGTCGATCACGACCCGGAAGCGATTGATCGCGGCGGCGTAATGGCCGCGCTTGAGGTAATAGCGCCCGACATCCATCTCCTTGGCGGCCAAGTGGTCATTGGTGAGGTCGATCTTGAGCTGCGCATCGCGGGCGAACTCGCTGCCAGGATAGCGCCGGACGGTCTCCTGCAGCTCCTCCAGCGCATTTTGCGTGGTCGCCTGATCTCGCCCGATATCGACGATATTGTCGTAATAGGTGAGCGCGATCAGATATTGCGCATAGGCCGCGTCTTCGTCGGATGGATAAAGATCGAGGTAGCGATTGGCCGAATTCCGAGCCTCGGCAAATTCGCCCGCCTCATAGGAGGAATAGGCGGACATGATCACCGCGCGCTTGGCCAATTGTGAGAACGGGTAGAGCCGTTCGACCTCGTTGAAGGTCTGGGCTGCATCCCGGCCATCACCTTCGGCCAATTGCGCTTCGGCTGCGCGGAAGATCTCGGTCGCGCTCTGATCTTCGATGGCGACCTCTTCCGAACCGCCGAACCAGGAACATCCAGCGATGAGCGAAAGCGCGGCGGCGCTGAGGACAATGCGTAGAGGGGCGCTGTGGCGCATTGGTGGGAACTCCCCGTTAGGACCTCTCTGGGCCGGTATCCGGGATCTCCCCGGCGGCTTTGGCGCCGAGATTAGCGGCGAAGTGCGGCGGAGGAAAGAGGGCGCAGACCCCAGAGCGGCGTCAGACCGCCATCGTGATCGGCGCGCGGGCTGGAAAGGGCCGCGGGCCATCGAGACTGGGCAGGATCGCCTCCTCGGCATCGCACCATTCCCAGGCATCCGGGTCGGCGAAAAGCGCATGGAGCAGGCGGTTGGTCATCTCGTGACCGGTCAGCTCGCCCTCATAGCTCCCCAAGATCTGTGCGCCTGCAAGCGCGATATCGCCAACCGAATCCAGGATCTTGTGCCGGACAAACTCTTCAGGACGGCGAAGACCTTCGGGGTTCAGAACCCGGCCCTTGTCGACGACAATCGCGTTCTCCAGACCGCCCCCGCGGGCGAGACCGATTTTGCGCAGCGCTTCGACATCGGAGAGCATGCAGAACGTCCGGCAATCGGCCAGCTCTTGAGCGAAACGACCGCTGGTAAGCGCCAGTTCATAGCTCTGCGTCCCGATCGCCCGATCCGCGAAGGAGATCACCACACCGACCGACGGTGTCGAAGCGGGCAAGAGGGTCGCCCGGCGCCCATCGCTCTCGACCGTGGTCGCGCGCTTGATCCGGATCGCCCGGCGCGGACCGGGGGTCGAGGTCAGACCGACTTGGCGAAACTTGGTGATGAACGGCAGGGCGCTGCCATCGAGGATCGGTACCTCCGGCCCATCGATCCGGATCAGCGCGTCGCTGATCCCGCAACCCGAGAGAGCTGCCATCAGATGCTCGACGGTCGAGACGCTTGCACCTTCGGCATTGGTCAGCCGAGTGCAGAGTTTCGTGTCGGATACTAGGTCATAACGCGCCTCGATCATACCATCGGCGCAAGGCAGATCGGTCCGCATGAACCAGATGCCGTGGCCCGGTTCCGCAGGACAGATCTTCGTTATGGCCTTTTGCCCGCCATGAAGGCCAACGCCTTCAAAAACAACGGGTTTCGCAAGGGTCCGGTACATGTGTTTCTCGCTCGATCTTGGTGCGGCGTGCCCCGCCCGGCTCTGCCGGATCCCCGCTGCACTCTTTCTTTCTGACAGATTGATAACGAGTTTTGCTGCAACCGCACAAATCACTCTTTGTGTCGCTTTGCGACAACACTGAAAGAAAAAGCTGCGCTGCTCATAAATCGTGAAAACCTCCCCCGATGGCGGGGAAGGTTTGTGGAGGAATCACCGGTTTTCGCCCGATCAGTTTGCCTGGCGGCGCAGGAAGGCTGGGATATCGCCCTCGGTCTCTTCGTCGACCGATTGGTCGATCTCATCGCGCGGCGGATGGCGTTGTTCTTGTTGCGAGCCGCCCGCGACCCGGTGGATCAGATCCTTGATCGCGAACAGGCTCTGACGCAGTTGCGGCTCGGGTGCCTCCTCGCTGCTCTGCGCGGGCGCAAACGGATTGGCATGGCGTTTGAGGGCCTGGCGCGGCGGCAGATCGGGCCGGGTTTCCGCGCTTAGGGTCGGGCGCTCTTGGAAGGCTGGTTCTGTCATTGCCATGGGTTGCTCTGGCTCTTCGAGCGAACCAGTGTCGATGTCAAAGAGCGCGGGCTCCTCTTCTTCGTAAGCAGGTTTGGCGGCTTCGGCCTCCTCGCGTTGCTTGCGGCGGGCTTCCTCGGCACGGCGGCGGACCAGATCGGCCCGGGCCTGGATATCCTCAGGCGTGGGCGTGGTCGCGGCGGTCGCCTCGATATCCTCGCTGGGTTCTTCGGCCTGCATGATTGGCGCGGGGCGCGCCTCGGCCTCGACCGGGTCTTTTGGCATCGAGCGGGTCGGGCGCATATTGCGCACTGCCGTCACCAACTCATGATCGGTCTCCAAGGGCTTGCGCCGCATCGGTGCGTCGGTTGGCGGGCGCTCTTGCATGGCTTCGGCATCGATACCGGTGGCCACCACCGAGACGCGCATTTTGCCTTCCATCTCGGGATCGATGGTCGAGCCGAATTTGATCAGCGCCTCCTTGTCGACCTCGTCCTTGATCCGGTTCGAGGCCTCGTCCATCTCAAACAGCGTCAGGTCATAGCCGCCGGTGATGTTGATCAGCACGCCGCGCGCGCCTTTGAGGCTGACCTCGTCGAGAAGCGGGTTGGCGATGGCTTTCTCGGCAGCGTCAATCGCCCGGGTCTCGCCATCGGCCTCGCCGGTGCCCATCATCGCTTTGCCCATCTCCTCCATCACCGAGCGGACATCGGCGAAGTCGAGATTGATCATGCCGGGGCGGACCATCAAGTCGGTGACACCCTGCACCCCCTGATAGAGCACGTCATCGGCCATGATGAAGGCCTCGACAAAGGTCGTCTTCTCCGAGGCGACTTGGAAGAGGTTCTGGTTCGGGATCACGATCAGCGTGTCCACGACCTTTTGCATCTCTTCGACACCCAGTTCCGCCAGTTTCATCCGGCGGGAGCCTTCGAATTGGAACGGCTTCGTGACCACACCCACGGTGAGGATGCCCATCTCACGAGCACAGCGCGCGACCACAGGGGCGGCTCCGGTGCCGGTACCGCCGCCCATGCCGGCGGTGATGAAACACATATGGCACCCATCGAGGTGGTTGACGATCTCCTCCAGGCTTTCCTCCGCGGCGGAATACCCAACCTCGGGCTTCGAGCCCGCGCCCAGACCTTTGGTTACTCCGGCGCCCAACTGGATCTTCCGGTCAGCCTTGGAGTGTTTCAGCGCCTGGCTATCTGTGTTCGCCGCGATGAATTCGACGCCGGGCAGCTGTTTGTCGATCATGTTGTTAACGGCGTTGCCGCCTGCACCACCAACTCCGAACACCGCGATACGGGCGCGGAGTTCCTGGTCTTCAGGTTCCTGGAAGGTCAGCACCATGGAATTTGCCTTTTTTCACTGCTCTCAACCCGTTGGCCGGGTCCGCCTCTTCGGTCGCTTTTGAGTTTTGTTTGCGACACTCTAACCCATTCCCTTGTATCCGTCACGGAGAAATCACCAAGCTGTTTGCAACCAACGCAACATCTCGTTGGCGCGGCCCCGTGCGGACATAGGTTTTGGCGCTTCGAAGTCCCAGAGCTCGTCATGGGGGCGAAGCGCATACATCGCGAGCCCGACTGCGGTGGAGCAATCAGGTCCGGACATGGCTTGCGGCAGGCCCGCGATCCGGAGCGGGCGGCCAATGCGCGGCCGTCTGCCCAAATAGCGGGTCACCATCTCGTCAATTCCTGGCATTTGACAGGCAGCGCCGGTGAGCACGACCGAGCAGCCGGGCATCTCGTGAACACCGATCTCGGCCATCTGGGCACGGACATCGCGGAGGATCTCCTCCAGGCGCGGACGGATCACGCCGATCAGCATCCCGCGCGAGATCTGGCGGCGATCGGGCGTATCCTCTTCGCCGATCCGGGGCGCATCGAGCATCTCACGATCATCCACGCCGGTCGGCACAACGCCGCCGCGCATGGTCTTGATCCGCTCCGCCGTTGAGCGGCGCATGAGAAGCCCGCTGGCGATGTCCGAGGTGACATGCTCGCCGCCGAACCTGACCTGGCCGGTGCAGATCAACTGATCGCGCAAGAAAACCGACATCGAGGTCGAGCCGCCGCCCATATCGATGCAAACGGCGCCTGTGCGTTGTTCATCCTCGACCAGGGCGGAGAGCGCGCTCGCATAAGGCGCAGAAACCACGCCCGCGAGGTCGAGGTCGCATTGCCGGATGCATTCCATCAGGTTCGCAAGCGGGCGTTTGTCGACCGCCATCACATGCAGCGCAATCGACAAAAGCCGCCCGGTCATGCCGCGCGGATCGGTGATGCCAGAGTGATAATCCACCGATATTTCAACGGGTTGCGCGTGAAGGATCTGGCGGTCCTCGCTCAGCGGCGGACAGGAAGCAGCACCAAGCGCGCGGGAGATATCCCGGTCGGTCACCTGGCCTGTTTCTGTTTCCACCTCGCCAATGGTCGAGAAGCTTTGCGGCTGCCCGCCAGAGAAGCTGACAATCGCATGATCGACCCGGTCGACCTTATTGGCGGCCATTTTCTCGGCATTGAGGAGCGCATAGCGGATCGCCCGCGCGGCCTCATCCATATCGACGATCTCACCCCGGCGCACTCCGCGCGATTGAACCGTGCGGGCGCCCGCGACTTCGATCGCTCCGAACAGCGAGGTGCCGAGTTTGTCGCGCTCCACCGCTTCGCTCAACCGGTTCGGGTCAAGGCGCAAGATCAGGCAAGTGATCTTCGAGGTCCCGACATCCAGAACCGCCAACCGCCCGCGGCGGATCGCCGAGGCGAGCCGCTGACGCTGAGTCTGGAACAGCTGGACCTGATCGAACATCATGTGTCTTCCCCTTCGACGGTCTCTTTGGCTTGCTCGAGCTGGCGGGTCTCGACCGCGCGGGGTGGCATTCTGAGGGTCGGACGCGCGGGGATGCGCATGTCGACAACCGTCAGATCCCGGTCGAGCAAGTCACTGTCGCCCTGATGCAACCCAACAACCCGGGCAATCGCGGCGGGGGCATTGTCCTCAGGCAGAAGGATCCTGAGATCGCGGTCCAAGACCATGTCCCAGCGCCGCTCTCCCACCCGCACAAGGGCGCGCAGGCGGTCTTTCAGCGAAGGCGCGGCCGCGATGATCGCGAGCGCCTCGCCGACATGGCCGGTCGCACCCTCACCAAGAAGCAAGATCAGGTCCGGCGCATCCTTGCGGTGGCGGAGCGGGCGGATCTCCACCCCCTCGCGATCGATCACGCCGAGCCGCCCATCCGCATCGCGCCAAAGGGCGACGGGGCGGCGTTCCTCGACCGCGACTTTTAGGACACCGGTGGGGCTGAGGCTCACCCGTGCCTTGCGCACCTCGCCCAGCGCTTCGATCGAGGCGCGCATCGAGGTGACGCGGAGCTCCATCGAGGACATGCCCAGAACCGGGCCGATCATCCCCGCAAGCAGTGCCTCCAGATCGGGCTGGGCGCCGGTGATCTCCACTTCGCGCACCGCGAGATCCGGGTCGGCCATGACCTCTCGCACAAGACCGTCGATCTCGGCCTTCACAATGGCGCGGAGCTGTTGGTTCTCGGCCACATGCCAGGCCATCAGGATCAGCGCGATCAGCGGCAGGTAGACCCGCGCGAAACGTTGCACTCGGGCGCCCCAATCGCGTTGCCAGCGAAAATGCGTCTTTGAGAGCCCGGGGCCGGAGCGCTGTTTCGGAGGGGTCTTCACCGTCCGCATGACGCGTCCTCAACCAGCCAGTCGCAAAGCTCTTCGAAAGACATGCCCTGATAGGCTGCCTGTTCGGGCGCCAGCGAGGTCGGGGTCATGCCGGGCTGAGTATTGGTCTCGAGCACGATCAGCCCAGCCAGCCCCTGCGCCTCATCCCAGCGAAAGTCCGTGCGCGAGAGGCCCCGGCAGCCAAGCGCCCGATGAGCGGTCACCGCGTGGGCGCAGCAGGCGGCATAGACCTCCTCGGGAATTTGGGCCGGCACGACATGGTGCGAGCCGCCATCGGAGTATTTCGCCTCGTAATCATACCAGCCAGTGTTCGAGATGATGTCGGTCACGCCCAGGGCCCGTTCCTCGCCCGGCGCGCCCATGACCGAGCAGGTCATCTCGCGGCCCGGCACGAATTCCTCAACCATCAGGATCTTGGGCGCATTGGCATCCAGCTTGGCCGGGCCATTGGCGTTTTCATTGACGATATAGATGCCGACCGAGGAGCCCTCGTTATAGGGTTTCACCACATAAGGCGGCGCCATCGGGTGGTCGCGCTCGACCTCTTCGCGCGACGCGAGCAGACTGTCGACCACGGGCAGCCCATGGCTGGCATAGACCGCCTTTGTCCGCGGCTTGTCCATCGCCAGCGCCGAGGCGAGAACGCCCGAATGGGTGTAAGGGATCTTCAGCCATTCCAGCATGCCCTGCACACAGCCATCCTCGCCCCAACGGCCATGGAGCGCATTGAAGACCGCGTCCGGCTTTGTGTCCTGGAGATCGCGCACGATATCGGGCCCGGCGTCGATTTCGACGACGTCATATCCGATGCGCCGCAATGCGCCTGCACATTCACGGCCCGAGACAAGCGAGACTTCCCGCTCGGCCGAAGGACCGCCTTTAAGCACTGCGACGCGCGTATTTGCCCTGCTCGACATTCGCGCCTCGTTCTCGCCGCCCGATCTTTACCGCCGGGTCAGCCATCACATTCGTGATTTGTTATTCTGCGACCATAACGCCCAAGCGCTGGATTTCCCAGAACAAATTATGCCCCGATGTCGCTTTTACCCGGGCGCGGACGACCTCGCCCAGCCGTTCCAGATCCGCAGCCGTGGCGCCGCCCGCATTGATCAGGAAATTTGCGTGCATGGGCGAGATTTGCGCGCCACCCAGGCGCAACCCCCGGCAGCCTGCCTGTTCGATCAGCTTCCAGGCCTTGAGGTCCATCGGATCATCAGCGGCCCCGGTCGAGGAGAAGCCCGCCGGATTGCGAAAGGTCGACCCGCAGGAGCGGTCTTTGACCGGTTGGCTCTCAGCCCGGCGGCGCAGCGCATCCTCCATCTTGGCCTCGATCTGGGCCGGATCGCCGGGTCGGCCTTGCAGGATCGCCTCGACGATCACGGCGCCATCGGGCAGCGAGGAACTGCGATAGGCAAATCCGACCGCCTCGGGCGAGAGGATCTGAACCGCGCCGGAGCGCTCTACCAGGGTGACGCTCTCCACCACATCCGCCATGTAGCTGCCATAGCACCCGGCATTCATTCGCACTGCCCCACCGATCGCGCCGGGAATGGTGCGGAGGAACTCGAGCCCGGCAATGCCCTCCACCGCCGCACGCTTGGCGACCTGGGCATCCAGCATGGCGGCGCCGATCTTGATGCGATGGCCGGGCAGAACTTCGAACCCCGCGAAACCTCGGCCCAGCCGGATCGCAACACCTGGCAATCCGCCATCGCGGATGATCATGTTGGAGCAGACGCCGAGCGGGGTGACCGGGGTCTGGGCCGGGCACGCCGCCAGAAATGCGCTCAGATCCTCGAGATCGGCGGGGGTGAACAGTATCTCCGCCGGGCCGCCAACCCGGAGCCAGGTGATCGGCGCGAGGGGCTTTGACCGCTCGATCCGACCGCGCACCGACGGCAGAGCCAGGCTCATCCTCGCCGCCCGATCAGGCCTGCGGCACCGAAGCACAGCGTGAGGCTTGCAGAGACCACGATCGCCAAGGTGATCGGCGGCAAGAAGATCATGTTGCTGGCGACCCAGGCGAACTGACCTGCGCCAGAAAGCCCCGCAAACAAGATCGCGCAGCTGCCAAACAGCATCAAGCGAAACACCGTGCCAGGGCTCCAGAACCAGTAGACCCAGGCAAACCCGGCAAGCAGGGACAGGATCAGGCCGATGCCCCAAAGGCTCGCCAACATCTCAGCCGCCAGAAGGACCATATCGCCCAGCATCCGCTAGCCCAATTGCTCTGGCAGAGCATTGGCCCAGGCCGAGATCGTGCCCGCGCCAAGGCAGACCACCAGATCGCCCGGCTCGGCATGGTCGCGGACGAATTGGGCCAACCCATCCGGCGCCGCCAGCGCATGGGCGCTGCGGTGGCCATGGGCGCGCAGCCCGTCGATCAGAGCATCGCGGCTGACCCCATCCAAGGGCTCTTCTCCGGCGGCAAAGACATCCGTGATCGCGACCACATCGGCATCGTTGAAACAGCCGCAGAACTCTTCGAAGAGGTCATGGAGGCGGGAGAACCGATGCGGCTGGTGGATCGCGATCACCTTGCCGCCATCCGCATCGACCGAGGCGCGGGCGGCCTTCAGCACCGCTTCGATCTCGACCGGGTGGTGGCCATAATCGTCGATGATCGTCGCCTCGTTCCAAGTGCCGACCCGCGTGAAGCGCCGCTTCACGCCGTTGAAGCTGGCCAGGCCCTCGGCGATGTCATCGAGCTCGATCTTCAACTCTCGCGCAACCCCGATGGCGGCCAGGGAATTCAACACGTTATGCTCGCCCGGCATGGGCAGATGCATCTCCCGCGTCTCACCATCGCGGAGCACCACGTCAAAGGCCATGCCGCCACGCTCATAGCGGATGTTCTCCGCCCGGATATCCGCCTGGCGCGAGGTGCCATAGGTCACGACCCGGCGGTCGCCTACCCGGCCGATCAGGCTTTGCACTTCGGGGTGGTCGATGCAGGCGACCAGAGCGCCATAGAAGGGGATGTTGGAGACAAACGCGTCGAACCCGTCGCGCAGCGCCTCGACCGTGCCATAGTGGTCCATATGCTCGGGGTCGATATTGGTCACCACCGCGATGGTCGCTGGCAGTTTCACGAAAGTGCCGTCGGATTCGTCCGCCTCGACCACCATCCAGCGCCCTTCGCCCTTACGGGCGTTCGAGCCATAGGCATGGATGATCCCGCCATTGATGACGGTCGGGTCCTCGCCACCGGCATCCAGCAGGGCGGCGACCAAGGAGGTGGTCGTTGTCTTCCCATGCGTCCCGCCCACGGCGACGTTCCAGCGCAGGCGCATCAGTTCGGCGAGCATCTCGGCCCGGCGCACGACCGGCAGCGCGCGAGCGCGGGCTTCGTCGAGTTCCGGGTTGCCGGGCTTGATCGCGGTCGAGACGACGACAACGCCCGCTTCGCCCAGGTTCTCCGCCTTCTGACCAATGAAGATCTGGGCGCCGAGGTCTCGCAGCCGCTGGGTGATCTGGCTATCCTTGAGGTCCGAACCCTGCACCCGATAGCCGAGGTTCAGCATCACCTCCGCAATCCCCGACATCCCAATCCCGCCGATGCCGACGAAGTGGATCGGGCCGATATCGATGGGAAGCGCGGTTGGCGGGTTCATGAGGTCTCCTACAGTCTTCGGGGTTGGAGGCGCGACTATCAGGTGGCTTGGCCCTTGCCAAGCGTCTCGACCAGATCGGCGAGGCGTTTGGCGGCATCGGGGATGCCCTGGCTCTTCGCTGCGTCGGCCATCTGGGCCGCACGGTCAGGCGTGCCAAGTATCGCTTCGACCTCGGTTGCGAGCCGGTCTGGCGACAGCTCCGCCTCGGTCAACATCACGGCAGCGCCCGCCTCGACCAGGCCGCGCGCATTCGCGGTTTGCTCGTCGCGTTTGGCAATGGCGAGCGGGATCAGGATCGAGGGCCGCCCGACCGCCCCCAGATCGGCCACCGTCGAGGCGCCCGAGCGCGAGATCACCAGTTGCGCCGCATCCAGCCGCTCCGGCACATCATGGAAGAAGGGCTCGACGGTGGCCGAGATCCGAGCCTCGCGATAGGTGGAGACGACCGTATCATGATCCTCGGGCCGGGCCTGATGGGCAACGATCAACGCGCTCTTGATTGGCTCCGGCAGGGCCGCGAGCGCAGCCGGAACCTTCTGCGACAAGATCCGCGCGCCTTGGCTGCCACCGATCACCAGGACATTCAGCGCCTCGCCCGGTGGCTTGTAGGGCGCACCCGCATGAGCCACGATCGCCGAGCGCACCGGATTGCCAGTGTGAATACCTTCGACCCCTTTGGGCAACGCCGTCGGCCAAGTCCCACAGGCGACCCGATTGACCCGTCGGGCAAAGACCTCGTTGACCTTCCCCAGCACGCCATTCTGCTCATGGATCAACCGAGGGCGGCCCAGCAGCCAGGCCGCCATCATCGCCGGAAAAGCCGGGTAGCCGCCAAAGCCCGCAACACAATCGGGCCGTTCCGTGCGCATCTGAAAGATCGCCGAGACAACGCCCGCCAAGATCTGAAACGGCGCGGTCAGCTTCGACAGCCCGCCGCGCGCGAAGGTGCCGGCAGAGACGACCTGCCGCTCCACCGTCTCGGGAAAGCCGCCCGAATAGGTCGCCCCACGTTCATCGGTTGAGAGGCGCACCCGCCATCCGCGCGCCAGCATCTCCTCGGCCAAGGCCTGCGCCGGGAACATATGCCCGCCGGTGCCGCCTGCCGCAATGACCAGCAAAGGCGCTGTCACATCGTGTTCCGGATATCCTGGCCCGCATCATGCGCCCGGCTGCGCGTCAGCGCCAAAAGCGCCCCCATCGCCAGGGCCGCCGCCATCATCGAGGACCCGCCATAGGAGATGAAGGGCAGGGTCATCCCCTTGGCGGGCAACAGCCGGATCGCGACCGAGAGGTTCACGAAAGCCTGCATTCCAAACAGCACCGCGAGCCCAGTCCCAGCCAGGCGGACAAACACATCCCGCTCCTCGGTCAATCGGCTCAGCGCGCGGAGCACGATGAAGAGGAAAAGGCCGATCAAGGCGACGGTGAAGACCAGCCCAAACTCCTCCGCCGCGACCGCGATGATGAAATCCGTATGCGCGTCCGGTAGTGTCCATTTCACCTGTCCCTGGGCCGCACCGACGCCAAACAACCCCCCCTCGCGGATCGCCGATTGGGCATAGGCGAGCTGGGTGTTAGGATCCAGGCTCTCCGCCCAATAGCCGTCGATCCGCCGGGCCACGTGCTCGGAGTTGTGATAGGCGAACCACCCGCCGACACAGATAAACGCGCCAAGACCCAGCAAAATCCAAACCGGCGCGCCCGCGACAAAGATCATCGTCGCCCAGACGCCCAGCACCAGCATTGCCTGGCCGAAATCCGGTTGCAGCGCCAGCATCACCGCGATCATAAGCGCCACGACAGCCGAAATCGTCATGCCCGGCGGGCCTTTCTTGTCGAAACTGCCCGCCATGATCCAGGCCATCGCAATCACGAAGCCGGTCTTGAGAAACTCCGAGGGTTGCAGCGAGAAGAAGCCCAGCGAGTACCAGCGATAGGCGCCCTTGCCGAAATCCGTGCCCAGGATCGGCAAGAGCGCGGTCGCGAGCCAGAAGCCCAGGAACAGCAGAACCCCAAGCCGGCGCACCGTCTTGATCGTGCACATCGAGATCGCGGCCAGAACGCCGAGGCCCAGGCCTGCGAAGACCACATGGCGGGCGACATAATGATAGGTCCAAAGCCCGTTCTTATGCGCCAAGGGTGGCGAGGCCGCCAGCGCCAGCATCAACCCGATGCCCATCAGCGCGAGCACCGCGCCCAGCGCCCATTTATCCACGGAATGCCACCAATCGCCCAGGACAGAGCTGTCTTTCTGCCTGGAGCCAAGGTTGCGGAATGCCAGCTCGGTCATGCTGGTTCCTCCTGACTGCGCTCAACAAGGGCCCGGAATGCATCGCCCCG